>NZ_FR898789.1:0-18592 GCF_000437715.1 Catenibacterium sp. CAG:290 | reverse complement strand
CGTCTCCCGGACTGCCTGTCTATAATACCCAATATCACAGCGTTTGTAAAGTGTTTTTTGAATAAAATTCAAAAAAATTATTTTTCTTATTTTATATCCTGTTTTTATGCCTGAAAATTATAAAAAGCATGCATTATGGATTGCATGCTTTACAAGGAATAAAGCCTTCATTTTGTGCTTCCTGTGAAGAACTAAAATAAACTTTATTCTTATCACTGATTGTTTTTACATACTGACAATCTTCAGTATGATACTTCTTAGTATTTCTAGATCCTATGTATTGTGTTGTTTGAGTAGTCGGGATTTCTTCTTTACCATTAAAGGTCAATTTATTCTTCTTAGAAACACAACGGATTGTACCTAATTCATCTGTACGATAAACCTGCATATTATATTTAGAGAATCTCTGTAATGCTTCCTTATGAGGATGACCATACATATTGTCTTTACCACAGGACACTACAACATAACTTGCCTTCATTCTAGATAACAGATTATCGCTGTTTGAATAAGCTGAACCATGATGACCTGCTTGGAATACATCACATTGTACATTGTTTAGTTTCTTTTCCATTGATTCTGCAGCATCACCAGTAAAGACAAAACGATGATAACCATCATCATATCTCATACACAAAGATGAATCATTATTGTTCTGTGCCCCTTCACCTACACCAATAAACTCAATAGAACCCGCACCTACTTGAAAGGTATCTCCTACCTTAGGCACAGTAATTTTCTTTTTCTTCTCTTTAATCGCATTTAATAGTTTCATATATGTATAAGAAGAAGAGGTTCTACTAGACATATATATCTTTTTTACATTTAATTGATAAATAATATTCTTTGCATCATTTATATGATCCGCATCACAATGCGTTAGGATTAATGCATCAAGTGTATTGATATAGTGTTCTTTTAAATAGTTCAAACTGGCATTTTCATATCCATCACCGTGTCCTGCATCAATAAGAACTGTTTGGTTATTATTTTGAATAAGTGTTGAATCTCCCTGCCCTACATTAATATAAGTGACTTGAGATTTGATATTGTTTGATACTTCTTTCTTCGGTGTAGGAGCTGTACTACAACCCGTTATAAGTACCATTGATAAGAATATACTAAATAACTTCTTCATAAATTCCTCCTGTCAATCATTATAGACAACTATTTTTCTTCTACAAGAAAAAAAGACAGGAAAAAATCCTGCCTCTAACGGACACCGCCGCCTCCACCACCGGAGAAGCCGCCTCCACCACCACTAAATGATGATGAACCACCTTGTCCTGCACTTGCAGCAGAAGAAGCTGCACTCATACTATTATGTGCAAATGTATGTGTATAGTAGTAAATTGGAAAATTATTGTAAGTTGATGTTTCTTCATAACGAGGAATCGCAACCTTCAATTGTTTTTCCACACGATCCGCAATACCAAGTACTGCCGCAAAGATGAGATATTCATCCCAAAGTTTAACTTCAATGGCAGCTTTTTCTTTCATATTGTCTTCATCCTCAAGGAAGTTATTAAATCCCCATACATAAAGACATTGATCATATGCTTTATCTGTCCATACTGTACGATCACGTGGAATATTCCAGAATAATAAGCGTTTATAAATAGTTTTAGTTTTCGCATAGCCATTCTTATTCATAGAATCTTCTGTGACATTATCCACTTTAGTGAACCAATCATCTATCTTCTTATAATGTTTGCTGCACCATTTCTGAAATGCTTTTGTTTGAAGAACACCATCTTTAGACGCAAGAATAAACATCTTATAAAGTGCTGTTTCCTGCTTGTTCTCAAACTTTGCATCTACATCAAGATACATATCATAATTCTTTTTCTTGACGATTGCGCCACTTTCCTTTTCTCTAATTGTGATGATACCATCACGTACCCATTTCAAGATAAATCCAGACACAAGGTTTTCACGACTCTCATCACCACCTATAATATCCAGCTTTTTAGCTAGATAATAGAACAAGAATATATCTTTATTACATGGAATTTCTCTAAATGGAGTTACTTCTTTGCCTTTAATTGTACGTCCATTCTCAAATACAACACCCGAATCTGATAATACAATAACAGCAACTATAATAAAGATAAGCATTAAAATCACAAAGATGATGAAGATAAAGATCATAATCATCGCTGCTTTTGACATACCACTAGAATAACTAGATCCTTCTTTTGCATCCTTCACAACATCTTCAAACTTTTCACTTGCATGACGTTTATTAGGTGATGTATAAGAATTACTTTCAAGACCCATTAATAACTGCATCCTATTACTACCCAAAGAGTCTGTTTTTAAAGTAACACCACCATTATCAAAATTCACACTGCCTGAATAACCAAATGCCCAGATTTTCGCATTCTCTTTACTATAGGGTGTCATACCAGTCACATGAATAGTAACATCTGCAACATCCAATGACATATCACTAATAAAAGCATAGTTAATACCCTGCTGGTCCTTATACTGATTCACAAAATGTTCAATCTGGTAAGCCATTGTATAAGAACGTGTCCCATAATCACCTAGACCAAAGCACAACTCATAGTGGCCACCATCTTTAATCAAACCACATTTATTAATTTTAGATTCTCTAGAAACATCAGAATCCCATGTACCGATATTTTTGTATGTTACCCCATGATCGTCAGTGACACCAATAAGTGTCAATGGCTGATCATTCATACCATTGAATATTTTGTATCCTTCTGTCCCTTCCGATACATCCATATCCCATTTCTCTACAAATGTTGCTGTACCATTTTGATCAATTTGGCAAGTAATGCCAATATTGGTTACTTTTGTGCTTGATGCATCAACTGCAGTTGGTATCAACAGCAACAATACTGTAAGAAATGATAATAAGCGTTTCATTAGAATTGTACCTTTGGTACTTCTTTAGATGCTTCATCCACTTCAAAGAAGTTCATCTTTTCAAAGTGGAACATTGAAGCAATGATATTAGAAGGGAACATTTCTAACTTATTCACATACTGTTTAACATCATCATTATAGAACTGTCTTGCATAACTGATTTTATCTTCAGTTTCCTTTAAATCATTCTGTAAAGACATGAAGTTTGCATTAGCCTTTAAATCAGGATAACTTTCCTGAAGCATCATTAAACGACTTAATGATCTTTCTAATTCACCTGCATTCTTAAGCTGTTCTTCTGGTGCGGAAGCAGTTACATAACTGTTTCTTGCACGAATAGCTCCTTCAAGCGTTTCCTTTTCATGCTTTGCATAACCTTTTACAGTTTCTACAATATTAGGAATCATATCTGCACGTCTTTTTAATTGAACATCAATCTGTGCCCATGCAGCAAGGCACTTATTCTTAGACTTAACAAGTCCATTGTATGTTGCGATTGTATATAAAACGATTAATACAATCACCACTACCGCAATAATCATAATTACGTCCTCCTTTGTATATGCATAATTATATCAACAAACACATGTGAAACATAGAAAAAAAGGCTATGATGCAAAATCATAGCCTTAAGGTGTTTACTTTAATTTTGTAATATCAACTAATGAAGTTGGACCCTGATGTCTCTTTTCTAGACAGTTGATTAATGCCTGTGCTGTATCTAATGATGTATAGATAGGGATACCTGCTTCAACTGCAAATCTTCTAATTAAGAAACCGTCCTTTAAGTTATCATTTCTTGTAGGAATATCGATAACTAAGTCAACTGTATCAGTTAACATTAAGTCAAAGATTGTGTTAGACTTTTCCGCAATTCTGTTAACTCTATGAACTGGTACATCATGTTCCTTTAAGAAGTTATAAGTACCTTCTGTTGAATAAAGGTCATATCCAAACATATAGAACTGCTTAGCAATTGGTAAGAATTCTTCTTTAGAGCTGTCCTTGATTGTACAGATGATATTCTTTCTCTTTGGTAAGTTGATACCTGTTCCAATAAATGCCTTATAGATTGCTTCGTCAAATGTCTTTGCGATACCTAATACTTCACCTGTAGATTTCATTTCTGGGCCAAGTGAAATTTCAGCACCCTTGATCTTTTCAAATGAGAAGACTGGCATCTTAACTGCAACAGTTTCTTTTTCTGGCTGTAAGCCATATTCATAACCCTGATCCTTGATTGAATGACCCATGATAACCTTAGTTGCAACATCTACTACTGGAATATCTGTTACCTTTGAGATATATGGAATTGTACGAGAAGATCTTGGGTTTACTTCGATTACATAAACTTCATCTTCATATACGATGAACTGGATGTTAATTAATCCAATAACGTGTAATGCTTTTGCTAAACGCTGAGTGTAGTCACAGATAACTTGCTTGATTTCAGGCTTGATCTTCTGTGGTGGATATACTGAGATACTGTCACCAGAGTGAACACCAGCTCTTTCAACGTGTTCCATAACACCAGGGATAAGTACGCCGTTTTCATCACATACAGCATCTACTTCTACTTCCTTACCTGATAAGTACTTATCGATAAGAATTGGATGTTCCTGGAACTGACGGTTGATGATCTTCATGAACTTCTTGATATCACCATCATTTAAGGCGATTTCCATACCTGCACCACCTAATACATATGATGGACGTACAAGTACTGGGTAACCTAATTTATTTGCAACTTCTAATGCTTCATCTACAGTAAATACTGTGGCTCCTCTAGGACGATCGATTTCACATTTTTCTAACACTTCATCAAAACGTTCTCTGTCTTCTGCAGCGTCTACGCTATCAGCTGAAGTACCAAGGATAGGAACTCCCATATCCATTAAGTCCTGAGTTAACTTAATAGCTGTCTGACCACCAAACTGAACGATTGCACCATCTGGTTTTTCAAGTTCAACAATGCTCTGAACATCTTCCTGAGTAAGTGGTTCAAAGTATAATCTATCAGCGATATCGAAGTCAGTAGAAACTGTTTCTGGGTTGTTGTTGACGATGATTGTTTCATAGCCAGCAGCTCTTAATGCCCATACACAATGTACTGAACAGTAGTCGAATTCGATACCCTGTCCGATACGGATTGGTCCTGAACCTAATACCATAACCTTCTTACGAGTGTTATCTGGTTTAATTTCATGTTCTCCACCATATACTGAATAGAAATATGGAGTTTCAGCATCAAATTCTGCAGCACAAGTATCAACTGTCTTGAATGCAGCAGTAATATTGTTTTCTAAACGATAATCATGAATTTCATTCTTATCTTTACCAGTTAAGTCTGCAATAACTCTATCTGGGAATTCAACTCTCTTAGCAGCCTTTAATAATTCTGGAGTTAATTCTTCTGTCTTTAATTTATTTTCGATTTCTACAAGATGTTTGATCTTATCAATAAACCATGAATCAATCTTAGTGATATTATGGATTTCTTCTTCAGTAATGCCCTGTCTTAATGCTTCGGCTACTGCGAAGATTCTCTGGTCATCTACATCTTTTAATTTAGTTCTTAAGTATTCTGTGTCTTTACCTTCCATTTCAGGAATTGATAAATAGAATACATTCTGTTCAAGTGAACGTAATGCTTTCATTAAAGCACCTTCGAAGTTATTACAGATTGCCATAACTTCACCAGTTGCCTTCATCTGTGTACCAAGTTTTCTTGATGCACCATAGAACTTATCGAATGGCCATTTAGGAATCTTACATACGATATAGTCTAATGTTGGTTCATAAGAAGCATATGTCTTACCTGTTACAGCATTTACGATTTCATCAAGTGAATAACCTAATGCAATCTTAGCAGCTAACTTTGCAATTGGGTAACCAGTTGCTTTAGAAGCTAAAGCTGAAGAACGGCTGACACGTGGGTTAACTTCGATAACACAATATTCAAAAGAATTTGGGTTTAATGCGAACTGTACGTTACATCCACCCTTGATGTTTAATGCAGTGATGATGTTTAAAGCAGAGCTTCTTAACATCTGATATTCTTTATCACCTAAAGTCTGAGAAGGAGCTACTACGATAGAGTCACCAGTATGAACACCTACTGGGTCAACGTTTTCCATATTACATACTGTAATACAGTTACCATTGCCATCTCTCATTACTTCGTATTCGATTTCCTTCCAACCGGCAATACATCTTTCAATTAAGCACTGAGATACACGTGATAATCTTAAACCATTAGTACAGATATCATGTAATTCTTCAGGAGTTTCAGCAATACCTCCACCAGTACCACCAAGTGTATATGCTGGTCTTACTACTACTGGGTAACCAATCTTTTCAGCAAATTCTAATGCATCATCTACATGGTTAACAACTGTTGAAGCAGCCACTGGTTCATGGATTCTTTCCATTAATTCCTTGAATTCAAGACGGTCTTCTGCAAGCTTGATTGTAGTTGTATTAGTACCGATAGTACGTACGTTATGTGCTTCTAAGAAACCTTCATCAGCAAGTGCCATTGCGATATTCAAGGCATTCTGACCACCAAGAGTTGGTAAGATTGAATCTGGTTTTTCTTTTAAGATTAAGTTCTTAACAACAGGAACTGTTAAAGGTTCAATATAAACATGATCTGCAATATCCTTATCAGTCATGATTGTTGCAGGGTTAGAGTTAATAAGAACGACTTCAATTCCTTCTTCTTTTAATGCACGACAAGCCTGAGTACCTGCATAGTCGAATTCAGCTGCCTGTCCAATAATAATTGGTCCTGATCCAATAACAAGAACCTTTTTTATATCTTTATTCTTAGGCATTCTACTTTCCCTCCATCATCTTAATAAACTCATCAAATAAATATTCAGTATCTCTAGGTCCAGCATTTGCTTCTGGGTGGAACTGAACAGTTTTGATATTCTTATTTAAATATTCAACACCTTCAATAGTGCCATCATTTACGTTTCTAAACCAAGCCTTAGCCACTGCAGGATCAATTGAATCATCCTTGATAACATAGTTATGGTTCTGTGTAGAGATATAAACACGGTTAGTGTCTAAATCCTTAACTGGATGGTTTGCACCATGATGTCCATATTTTAATTTTTCTGTCTTGAAGCCATGAGCAAGAGCCATTAACTGATGTCCAAGACAAATTGCGAAAATTGGCATACCGCTTTCTGATAATTTCTTCACTTCTGCGATAATATCAGTTACTTCAGCTGGGTCACCAGGACCGTTACTTAACATAATACCATCAAAGTTACCTTCTAATACTTCAGAAGCAGGTGTAGTAGCTGGGAATACTGTTACTTCACAGTTTCTCTTTGCTAATTCATTCGCAATATTACGCTTAGCACCAAAGTCATATAAAGCAACTTTCATTCTGCCTGTACCAACAGTATATTTTTCTTTACATGTACATGCCTTTACAACACCCTGTACCTTGAATGCTTTAATCTTGTCGATGACTTCGCTTACTTCATACTTATGAGTAGTGATCATACCGTTCATACAACCATCATTACGAAGTAACTTAGTAAGTGCACGTGTATCAATTCCCTGGATACCTGGAATATGATTACGTACTAAATAATCATTTAAATCTTCATTCTTTCTAAAGTTAGATCCTAAACGTGATAATTCGTTTACTACAAATCCTTCAACATATGGGTGTTCAGATTCCTGATCTTCTAAACATACACCATAGTTACCAATAAGTGGGTAAGTCATTACAACACTCTGACCTGCATAAGATGGGTCTGTCAACACTTCTACATAACCAGTCATTGAAGTATTGAAGACAAATTCGCTTATGACTTCTTTTTCATATCCAAAGCTTTCCCCTTCAAACACATGTCCGTCTTCTAAAATTAAATAAGCTTTCATAGTCAACCTCCTCAATTATGAAAAAGACATATCACCAATAGATGATATGTCCTTAAAATAAGAAATCTAAAAAATGAAAATAAGAACCCTTAGGAAACACGTTTGCGAAAACTGAAGTTGTCATAATTGTGTTTGCGTTCATATTCTCACTCCTTCTGTTGTAGTATAAACGATATTAAGATTGTAAGCAAGCAAAAAATGAATACTCAAAAATTTTTTTATTTTACTATTTTGAAGTTGTTAAATAGTGGTAGATTGCACCTATAATATTGGCATCATTCGCAAAGGCACATTTCTTTACAACAGGCTTAATACATGCAGGTTCAACTTTGTCTATAATAATATCTAAACGTTTATTGATTTCATCAATCATATCTTCTCTTACAGAAATGCCCCCACCAATAATAATCACTTCTGGATCATAGGAATATTGAATATTATAGATACCTACTGCAAGAGCATAATAGAAACGATTGACATACTTCTTGAATACTTCATTTTCGTTGGCATGATCAAAGATATAACGTCCATCATATGTTTCACCTAGTTCTTTTTCTACACCCTTAACAATGGCGACTGTAGAATCAAGAGACCAATTGTTAAACTCAAGTGAATCTGCATCAAAGTTATTAATCATATAACCAAATTCACCACCATGAAGATGTTTACCCTTATGAATCTTCTTATCTTTAACCACAGCACCACCAATACCTGTACCACATACGACAAAGCAGCAATCCTGATTATCTTTAGCGGCACCTAGCCATACTTCTGCAAGTGCTGCACAGTTGGCATCATTTTCTAGTTCTACACGTGTCTGTAATCTTTCTTCTAGATCCTTCTTTATATTAGGACCATGAATATAGTCAATCGCAGATGCACCATAAATGACACCTTCATCACTTGCAACAGCTCCTGGCATACTTAACGCAATACCATCAACATCTCTTTCTTTATAAATAGTTTCAATCGCCTGATACATATTTTCTAAAGTATCAGGTGTTTTAAAAGACCCCTTATCAAACAAATGACCTTTTTCATCGCATGTTGCGTATTTGACAGAAGTCCCTCCTACATCAATTCCTAGTAACATATCAATTTCCTCCTATCTATAGAATAGCACAAAAGAAATGCACAATAGTAAAATAGATTAAAAAAAGGAATAACGTTACGTTATTCCCTAGTTAACACGATGAATTTCTAAACCATTCTGTTTAAATGTTTCAATTATTGTATCGATATGAGATTCCCCATTTGTTTCACAAGTGACTCTTAATTCTACTTCAGAGAATCTTGCGAAGTTCTTGAACTGGTTATGATCAACCGCTACAACATTCGCATTACATTCATTTAATAGATGTGCTACTTTTTCTAACTGTCCAGGAATATCTGGAAGCTGTACTGAGAATGAGAAGATTCTTCCTCTTTCAATAAGTCCCTTATTGATCATAGAAGAAATAGAAAGTACATCAATGTTACCACCTGATACAAGTGAAACAACCTTCTTATTCTTTTCATTGAGTTTCTTTAATGCAGCCAGTGAAAGAATACCTGAGTTTTCAGCAACAAGCTTATGTTTTTCTACAAGTACTAAGAATGCATCCATTAACTCATAATCACTGACTGTGATAATACCATCTACATATTGTTTAATATATTCAAAAGGCTTTTCACCAATTGTCTTAACTGCAGTACCATCCGCAATAGTCACTGCTTCATTTAATGAAACGATACGATCTTCATTAATGGCAGCAAGGGCACTGGCAGCTCCTTCTGGTTCTACACCAATGATCTTAACTGTTGGTTTAATAAGTTTTGCGGCACAGGCAATACCTGAAATCAATCCTCCACCACCAACTGGCACAAGAATAATATCTGTATCTGGTAATTCTTCGAGAATTTCTAAGGCAATGGTTCCCTGGCCTTCAATGACATCTTCATCATCAAATGGATGTACAAATGTATAGCCGTGTTCTTTCTGTAATTCTACTGCCTTATTATATGCATCATCATATACCTCACCATGAAGAACCACTTCAGCACCTAATGCCTTAGTGGCATCTACTTTAATAAGTGGAGTATGGGCAGGCATAACAATTGTAGCCTTAACACCTAACTGCTGAGCTGCATAAGCCACACCCTGGGCATGGTTTCCTGCACTTGAGGCAATAAGTCCTCTAGATTTAGATTCATCATCCATCTTCATGATCTTATTATAAGCACCTCTAATTTTAAATGCGCCTGTTCTCTGTAAGTTTTCTGGTTTGATATAAACAGTATTTCTACTTTCTTTAGAAAAAGCTGGGCTATAAATCAAAGGTGTAGGAAGAATGACTTCATCCACTCTCTTCTTTGCTTCTTCAAAATTCTTTAGTTCTAACACTTAAATCCCCCTCTCAAAAATCTGTTTTTCACATTATAGCACCATTATTATTCTATTAAAACTAAATATTTACTTAATTTTATAGAAAAAGGAATAGCTGATTGCTATTCCTTAGTTGATACGCTGGATTTCAAATCCATTCTTTTTAAATGTTTCGATAATAGATTCAATATGCGCTTCACCATTTGTTTCACAAGTGACTCTTAATTCTACTTCAGAGAATCTTGCGAAGTTCTTGAACTGATTATGGTCTGCAGTGACAACGTTCGCATTACATTCATTAAGAATATGAGCCACCTTCTCTAACTGACCTGGACTATCTGGTAACTGTAATGAGAATGAGAAAATTCTACCTCTTTCAATCAGTCCTTTATTAATCATAGAAGAGATAGAAAGTACATCAATATTACCACCAGAAATGAGTGAGACAACCTTCTTATTCTTTTCATTGAGTTTCTTTAATGCAGCAAGTGAAAGAATACCTGAGTTTTCAGCAACAAGTTTATGTTTTTCTACGAGTACTAAGAATGCCGCCATTAACTCATAATCACTGACTGTGATAATACCATCTACATATTCTTTAATATATTCAAATGGTGTTTTACCAATTGTCTTAACAGCTGTACCATCCGCAATAGTCACTGCTTCATTTAATGATACAGCACGGTCTTCGTTAATGGCAGCAAGCGCACTTGCAGCTCCTTCTGGTTCTACACCGATGATCTTAACTGTTGGTTTAATAAGTTTTGCGGCACAGGCAATACCTGAAATCAATCCTCCACCACCAACTGGTACAAGAATAATATCTACATCTGGTAATTCTTTAAGAATTTCTAAGGCAATAGTTCCCTGACCTTCAATGACATCTTCATCATCAAATGGATGTACAAATGTATAGCCATGTTCCTTCTGTAATTCTACTGCCTTATTATATGCATCGTCATATACTTCACCATGAAGTACAACATCAGCACCTAATGCCTTAGTGGCATCTACTTTAATAAGTGGAGTATGAGCAGGCATAACAATTGTAGCCTTAACACCTAACTGCTGGGCTGCATAAGCCACACCCTGGGCATGGTTTCCTGCACTTGAGGCAATAAGTCCTCTAGACTTAGATTCATCATCCATCTTCATGATCTTATTATAAGCGCCTCTAATTTTAAATGCGCCTGTTCTCTGTAAGTTTTCTGGTTTTATATAAACCATATTTCTACACTCTTTAGAAAATGCTGGACTATAGATCAAAGGTGTTGGAATGATCACTTCGTCTACTCTCTTTTTTGCTTCTTCAAAATCTTTTAGCTCTAACATTTTTTATTTTTCCTCCATATATTTATATTTTTAACGTTATCGCGTTATTTTGGTTCTAAATAAGACAAATTTTAGGCAAAATAATAAGAGTGGTAATACACTCTTATTTGAACTGATTTGATTTGTATGTGTAATGGTAACCAATAGCTTCCATCTTATCTACGATTTCCTGCATAGGAATATGATAGTCGTAGCATAAGTCTGCAAGATCTTCGTATTGGTCTCTAAGTTTCATATTTAACCAGCTAAGTAACATCACTGGATCTTTAGGCATTTCACTCATCTCTTAGTTCCTCCTCTAATTTCTTCAACATATAGGCAATACCATCTTCATCATTTGATAAAGTCACAACATCAGCTCTTTCTTTGACTTCATCTACTGCATTAGCCATAGCGACACCACAGCCTGCATATTCAATGAGTGATAAGTCATTGAATCCATCACCAAAGGCAATCACTTCTTCTTTTGTAAGATGAAGCATCTTTACTAGCTTATCTAAAGAAGCTGCTTTATCGATATTTGGTGCCATAACTTCAATAAAGAATGGTGCAGAACGGTAAATACTTAAACCTGGGAATGCACTCTTGTAGTCTTCTAATACAGAAGCCACATGTTCAGGATCACCTGTACATAATACTTTATTAATAGGATCTCTTAAAATTGATTTAAAAGATTCAGCCTTTTTAATTTCGATATCGTTAATATGTCCTTCTATATTAACATACTGATCATCTACATCTTCAGTATAAACAGCATCATCATAATATGTCATAATCGCAAGATTATGTTTCTTTGCTTCATCATATGCTTTTTTAGCCTGTTCAACAGTCAAACGCTGTTCAAACATAGTCTGTCTTGTTTTCGCATCCATGACCTTAGCACCATTGAATGATAATAAGTAACCTTCATACTTTTCTAATTCAAGTGCAGCTGCTTCATGTCTTAAACCAGGTGTTGGTCTACCTGATGCAAGAACTACTGTTGCACCTAACTGCTGTGCTTTAATAAGTGTCTTACGTGTTTCATCAGTAATTTTATTTTCTGAATTCTTTAATGTACCATCTAAATCTAATGCAATTAACTTATATTTCATTTGATATAATCCCCTCTATTGTTTTTAAAAATCTCTCTCTTGTTTCTTGTGTACGTTTCTTTGGTCCTTTGACAAGTTGATGCTTACGCATCTTTCCATTGATATAGCGTGTCATTAAAAGTGAGTCTATATTATTAGAATCAATAATAAACCCTGAAGGATGAACAACAATCGCACCTTTAGTAAGAAGCATACCTGCCTCACCATAATCCTGTGTAATCACAAGATCACCCTTCTTCACATCTTTTAAAATAGCATAATCCACACTATCATTTCCCTGATCACACATAATAACTGATTCATAATCAAAGAAATGATTCATATCACAATACACTACCATCTTTATATCATATTTATCACACAAAAAAGCGATTTTTTCAATATCTGGTGTTGCATCTCCATCAATTAGTATTCTCATATTACTTTTAAGAGATACATAATATACATAGTGAGGTATCCACCAACTAATCCACCTACATGTCCTGTCTTAGAAATACGAGAATTCATAAGAGTAAAGGCAACGTTAATCGCAATACAAGGTAAATAGCCTCTTAATAAATCAAAGAAAGCACCACCTTTAAATAAACCTAGTCCAATAATAGCTCCTAAAAAGCCATAGAATAAACCACTTGCACCAATTGTAATAGAGTTATCCACACTAGAATCTCTATAAGAATAGTAATAAGTAGCGAGTGAACTCATCACAATAGATACTAAGACAAGTATTAAATAGCGTACTGGTCCAAGTAGTGTTTCAAACATACGTCCTAAATAGAAGATACAGTACATATTCATAAATAAATGAAGAAATTCTGTATGAATAAAAGCAGATGTAATAAATCGCCAATATTCTCCTCTATTTTTCACATACGGTGTATATAAAGCACCTAAATGCATCGCTTCTGAAGTTTTATTATCCTTAGAAAAATAATTAATATAAACAAAAACTGCTATACATATAGCCATAAAGATATATGTAATCATTCAATAACCTCCACTACTCTTGTAACTTTCGCCATATTCTTAGAACTATCAGTGACTGTATATGTTAGAGTATAACGTCCTACAGTATTAGTCTGTACTTTACCTGTAACAACAATCTTATTTGTTAAGTCACCATCTTCATTATCATAGGCTGTAACACCTTCTCTTGCATTAAAGTTATCACCTAAATGAATGACTTTATCTTCTGCCCCTTTGATCACAGGAACAATTAACTCATTGGCTACAATCACTTTAATACGCATTGGAAAAGATGTATTACCTTGTTCATCTCTTACTACAACACGTTCAATATATGTACCTACTTTTTCATATGTTTTCTCTTTCACAAGTTCTTCACTATTTTCTTTCTTTAAGAAATAGATTTGTGTTAAAGATGCATCATTGACTTCAGCGACTGTATTTTTTGCATAGAGTGGCTGATTAGGATTTACATAATAAACAAGCTTTTTAAGTTTTACTGTTGGTTTTTTTGTATCTACAATCTTAATCTTAAAGTCATAATCACGTCCTGCATATTCAATACTTGCATTATAGTTACCTACTTTATTCAAGTTAACACGCTTCAAGTTTAAAGTAAGTGATTTTTTTATTCTATCTGGACAGATGACATAATCCTCTATATTCTGTGATACTTCCTGTCCTAATTCATAAGTAAATACTGTCTGTTTCAATTCAAAAGTTGCCATAGTGGTAATCTTAAAAACAGAAAATAATTCAAGGAAAATAAATAATAGTAAAATGACAGTAATCAGTTTGTTCCTCCATTTCACTAGTATCACCTCTTTCGTGCCTTCATTATACTATAAAAGATATCTGAGTGACAAAAAAGATGATGTAAAAACATCACCTTATTTAAAAAATACATAACTATTACACATTTTCAAGTAAGCAGACTGCCTGAGAAACGACTCCTTCTCCTCTTCCTACAAAACCAAGCTTTTCACCGCGAGTGGCTTTCACATTAATCTGTGTCACATCACAATGAAGTGCTTCCGCAATATTATGTCTCATTGTAGGTATATGAGGTGCCATCTTTGGCTGTTCTGTCATAATAATCGCATCCACATTACCAATCTTATAACCTTTTTCATTCATCAACTTATATGTTTCTTCTAATAAGATCATTGAAGAAATACCTTTGTAGCGATCATCTGTATCAGGGAAATGTTTCCCAATATCTCCTTCACCTAATGCCCCAATGATTGACTCAATAATCGCATGCAAGAGAACATCAGCATCACTATGTCCCTTTAACCCTTTTTCATAAGGAATTTCTACACCACCAAGAATAAGCTTTCTTCCTTCTACTAATTGATGAATATCTATTGACTGTCCTATACGCATAACCATACCTCCATGCCTTTTATTGTAACATAAAAGGCATGAGGTTACCCTCATGCCAATATATTAATTGTATTTCTTTTTATGTGCTGCATCTATAAGTCCCTGGAATAGAGGATGTGCTCTATTTGGTCTAGAATTAAATTCTGGATGGAACTGACATGCAACGAAATATGGATGGTTAGGCACTTCAATGATTTCTACTAAATCTCTCTTTGGATTACGTCCAGAGATAACAAGTCCTGCATCTTCTAACATCTGACGATATGTATTATTGAATTCATATCTATGTCTATGTCTTTCCTGGATAAGATCCTTTCCATATAACTTATGCGCAATTGTACCTTCTTTTAATTCACAAGTGTAGTTACCAAGTCTCTGAGTACCACCCATGTTTTCTAAAGACTGATCGTGCATTAATGAAATTAATGGAGTCATACAGTTCTTATCGAATTCTAATGAGTTAACATCATCAAGTTTACATACATTTCTTGCATATTCAATAGAAGCACACTGCATACCTAAGCAGATTCCTAAGAATGGAATATCATGTTCTCTTGCATACTGAATAGCAACAATCATGCCTTCAACACCTCTGTTACCAAATCCACCTGGTACTAAGATACCATCAGCATCAGCAAGCTTAGAAGCGATATTTTCCTTAGTTACTTCTTCAGAGTTAACCCAGTCAATTTCAACTTCACTATTTGCATAATAACCCGCATGTTTTAATGCTTCATTGACTGATAAGTAAGCATCTGGGAATTCACAGTACTTACCAACCATCTTTATTTTAACTGTATCCTTTAAGTTCTTAACTCTTTCAACTAATTCACGCCATTCAGTGAAATCAGCTTCAGGAGCTTCAATTCTTAAATGATCAAGTACAACATCATCCATATGCTGATCTAATAATTCTACTGGTAATTCATAAAGAACATCTACATCATAGTTTGAGATGATAGCTTCCTTAGGAACATTACAGAATAAAGAGATTTTGTCCTTTAATTCATCAGAAATAGTATGTTCACTACGACATACGATAATATCTGGCTGGATACCATATCCTAATAATTCCTTAACACTATGCTGTGTTGGTTTAGTCTTTACTTCATGGCTGGCACCAATATATGGAAGTAAAGTTGTATGTATATAAAGAGTATTCTTGTAGCCTCTATCGAGTCTTACCTGTCTAATTGCTTCAATAAATGGTAATGATTCGATATCTCCTACAGTACCACCGATTTCTGTAATAACGATATCTGCCTGAGAAGATTCTTCTGCAGCATAAATCTTGTCCTTAATCGCATTAGTAATATGAGGAACAACCTGTACTGTTGCGCCTAAGTAATCCCCTCTTCTTTCTTTAGAAATTACATCGCTATATACTCTACCAGTTGTAACTGAAGAGTTTTTGTTTAAGTCTTCATCAATAAAACGTTCATAATGACCTAAGTCTAAGTCTGTTTCTGCGCCATCAGCTGTTACATAAACTTCACCATGCTGATAAGGAGACATAGTTCCTGGATCGACATTGATATAAGGATCAAGTTTCTGCATGAATACTTTTAATCCTCTTTGTTTTAATATTCTACCTAAAGATGCAGCTGTTAAACCTTTCCCTAGACCTGATACGACACCACCTGTGACAAATATGAATTTTGCCATTCTCTTCACCTCTTTCTCTATATTAAACAAAAAAAAGCACCTACGGAAGACCCGTTTGTGCCCTTTACAACTATAGCAAATTCCCCCGTCGTATGCAATTCTTTTCTTTATTTTATTAATTAATTATATTATGATATGGCTTGGGAGGATAAACATATGGAAACACCTCGTATATTAGTTATTGATGATGAAAAAGAAATTTGTGATCTTATTGAAATTTATTTAAGTCAAGAAGGTTATCATGTTGAAAAGCGTTATAATGCCTATACATTATTACGTGATCTTGAAAAGTTCAAGATTGATCTTGTAATTCTAGATATGATGATGCCTGGGGTAGATGGTTTACAGGCATTAGAGATGATCAGAGAAAAGTACAATATCCCCGTTATCTTTGTATCAGCTAAGACAGCTGATCAGGATAAGATTGAAGGATTATTAAAGGGTGCTGATGATTATATCGCAAAACCTTTTAATGCAATGGAATTAGTGGCACGTGTTAAGTCACAATTAAGACGTTATCAGGTATATAGTAAGCCTATTGGTGTAGATAATTCTATTATTCAGGCCAACGACCTTCTTATTGATACAAATAAGAAGATGGTTTCTGTAGATAATCGTCCAGTGGCTGTGACTAAGATTGAATATGAAATCTTAGTATTACTTGCCTCACATCCTGGTACAGTATTCTCTACTGAAGATATCTATACAAAAATATGGCATGAAGAAGCAACGCATGCCAACAATACCATCATGGTACATATTAGAAAACTAAGAGAAAAGATTGAAAGACAGCCACGTACGCCAAGACATATTATTACTGTCTGGGGCATTGGTTATAAGTTCGAATTATGATGCAGAAACTAAGAAAGCTGTTTATTTCTTCTTTTAAATGGCGTTTGTTGATTAATATTACATTAAGTTATCTTGTCGCATTTCTTATTTATTCTATTCTAGGAATTATATTCGATAGAATTATTCCTATTGCGGTACCTAATGAAATGCGTTATGCATTATGTTATGCCATTTCTTTTATTGTCTTTGTAGAAATCTTCTTTAAACTGATTGATTTCACAATTGAATATATTAGAAAGCTGAGACGCTCTATCCAGCAGGTAACAAGTGGCAATTATGGTGTACAGTGTGAAGTAGAATATGATGATGAATTAGGTTCTCTTGCCGCTAACATCAATGTCTTATCAAAAACATTGCTTGCGAAAGAAAAAGAAAGTGAAAAGCTAAAAGAAAAAGAAAGAGCTGCATTAGATATAGAACGTAATGCAGAAAGACAGAAGAATGAATTAATCACAAACGTAGCCCATGACTTAAGAACACCTCTTACAACTATTGTAGGATATCTTGAGTTGATTAAAGATGATACAGCTTTATCTAAAGAAGATGTACATAAGTATTCTGGTATTGCGTATGAGAAATCAATACGTCTACAGGAAATGATGGATGACCTCTTTGAATTCACTAAACTTGATAATGCAGATATCAAGTTGAATAAGAGTATGATTAATCTATCTGGATTAATTATGCAGATGACAGACGAGTTCTATCCTTCATTTAAAGACTGTAATATTACACCAATAGTAGATTTACCTGAAGAGAATATCTATGTTCAGGGAGATGGTCAGTTATTAGCCCGTGTATTTGATAATCTTATTTCTAATGCACTCAAGTATGGCTATCATAATACCGATTTAAAGATAGAAGTATCCGGTGATGAGAAATATGCAACTGTTAAAGTCATCAACCATGGTGACACTATTGCATCAGAGGATATCCCACTTCTATTTAATAAATTTTATCGTACAGACTCATCACGAAACTCTAAAACAGGTGGTACTGGCTTAGGACTAGCAATCACTAAGAATATAGTAGACCTTCATCATGGTGATATTTCTGTTACAAGTGATGATCAAATTACAACATTCATCGTCAAATTCAACAGATATTTCGATCAGAACTAACATAAAAGAGG
>NZ_FR898788.1:0-5402 GCF_000437715.1 Catenibacterium sp. CAG:290 | reverse complement strand
ACACAGCCAAAGACTGTTATCAGTAGAGAATACAGCTCTGAATGGAAGCTAGGAGATGAACCATACTATCCAGTCAATGATGAAAAGAATGGTGCCTTATATGCAGAATATAAGAAGCTAGGAGAAGCAGAAACTAAAGTGATCTTTGGTGGAAGACTAGGAGAATATAAGTATTATGATATGGATGCAGTTATCGCAGCTGCACTAGCTAAAGTAAAAGAGGTATTTGAATAATGAAGAGTTTAATATCTATTATTATTCCTGTATATCGTGGAAATCCTGTTTATTTCAATAAGACAATCGAAAGCTGTCTCAATCAGACTTATGATTATGTAGAAGTGATTATTATTGATAATGGATGTAATGATGCGTTGCAGGATACTTTAAGTGAATTAAATACAAAAGAGAATGTGACAGTTGTAAAGAATTCTAAGAGCGGTGTATGTTCTGGTAGAAACTTAGGTGTAAAAACAGCTAAGGGAGACTATATCATGTTCTTAGATGCAGATGACTGGATTGAAAGTAATGCCTGTGAAATACTATTAAATCATGCAGTAGAAGCAGATGCAGATTGTGTGATCTGTAACTATAGTAGAGACTATAGTGATCATAGTGAAAAGATGCTTCACTATATAAGAGATACAATGTATAAGGACTGGAAGGATTATTTAAAGGATCTGTTAAATGTACAGGCAGGTGTAGGATTCTGCTGGGGTAAACTCATTAAAGCTTCTACTATTGAAAATGTATTATTGAATGAAGAATTAAGTCTTGCAGAAGATGCAGAATATTGTGCACGTGCCTCACAGAACTGGAATGTTATTGTAGGTGACGAACATCCTTTAGTTCATTATATATTCAATGATCAATCTGCAGTACGTAAGTTTGATACAGCTTATGCAGATAAGTTCCTCTTATCTATGAAAGCAGTAGAAGAAGATTTAAAAGATGTCATGGCAGAAGATAAGAATATAGAAACATTATTCTATAACTTTGTAAGTTATCATGTATTACTTATTCTAGTGAATTATTGTGCACATCCACAAAATAAAGATCAAGCGATGTCTTCTTTGAATACTTTAATGAAGAATGATTTATTTAAACGTGCTATAAAGAACTCTAACTATAATGGTATGTCTATGACACGTAAAGTACCATTATGGTTCTTAAAACATAAGATGAATAGATTCGCATTACTTGTAGGACAAGTAAGACAGAAACAGTTTTCTAAGAGTAAATAAGGAGAGTAAAATGGAAAAGTATTATTTAAATTTAACCGCTGATAATAAATTTGACGCGGGGTCAAAAGCAGTAAAAGACTGTTATCAGATTTTAAAAGAAAATGGGTTTAAGAACTACGATATCAACAACAAAAAAGAAGGAAATAAAATCGTTAAAAAGATTTATAACATTTGTGCATTAAGAAAGTTCTATGGGTTCCCAAATGATTCTCTTATAGTTTTTCCTCATCCAATTTATACAGAAACTCAGTATATTAATATATTGAAAAAAATTAAGGAAAAGAAAAATTTAACTTATGTATTTTTAATTCATGATTTAGAAACCCTAAGAGGATTATTCCTTGATGATAAAGAAAAGTTTGAATTATGGGATAAAACAATGCTTGAAATTGCAGATTATATTATCTCCCATAATGACAAAATGACAGAATATTTAGTGGATTATGGAATTCCAAAAGATAGAATTTTTGATTTAGAAGTATTTGATTATCTATATCCAAATGAAAATACTATAACTTATGATAAATCAGTATTATTAGCAGGTAACTTAAATCCTCAAAAGAGTAATTATATTAGCCAGTTAAAGAATATCAAGAATGTTAATTTTGAGTTATATGGTGTCAATTGCAGTGATGAATGTTTAGCTGATAATGTAAATTACAATGGAGCTTTCCCACCTGATGATGTTCCAGCTCAATTAACAAAAGGTTTTGGCTTAGTTTGGGACGGGTCATCTGTTGATGAATGTACAGGTAATACAGGTAATTATTTACGTTATAACAATCCACATAAACTTTCTTTATACCTTGCATCAGGTATTCCAGTTATTGTATGGAAACAGTCTGCTGAAGCAGGATTCGTAGAAAAATACAATGTTGGTTTTGCGGTAGAGTCACTTAATGAATTAACTGATATTATGAGTGATATGACAGAAGAAAAGTACTTTGATATTGTGAAAAATGTGAAGGATGTTTCTAACAAAGTACGTAACGGATATTTCTTAAGTAAATCACTAGAAACAATCAAAAAACTATAGTCGTTAATATAGAAGCTAAGAAGATGCAGGATTTCTTCTTATCACTATAAACCTTCGCGAGAAGGTTTTTTTAATGTCTAAATGTATCTTTTTATACTAATATATGTCATTTTGTGTCACGTTGGGTGATTCTTTGAGTAAAATTATGTTAATATATTCTCATACTATATAAGAGGAAGGGATATATATGAACAAAAAGTTGATTACAAGTTTTGTAAGTGCAGCGCTTGTTTGTTCGATGGGCATGTCTGGTGTAAGCGCAGTAACTCCAGTACCAACTATGCATAACAACAATCAAGTCACTGCAACATCATTGAGTCGTTCTGTAGCTGATTACAAGAAGATTGAAGGCATTAACGATCAGACTGTATTAGGCGCAGATTTTACTCATTACCAGCAGGATTTGGAATGGGGTAAAACGTATTACAATTACAAGAGCGTCAAAATTGATAACCTATTTAAGTTTGTACAGGGACAGGGAATTAATACGATTTCTGTCAAGGTTGCAGTAAATCCGGACACATCAAATGATAAAACTAAATGTTATACACTAGATAGTGCTATCAAAACAATTAAAGCAGCTAAAGAAGCAGGCTTAAAAACAAACATCACATTATTCTATTCTGATGATGTTACTTATGCAAATAGTCAGCAATTACCTGCAGGATGGACTCAGGATAATGCGGTAGAAAAGGCAACAGACTATACTAAGGAAGTACTTGATACTTTAAGTAAGAATGATGCTTTACCTACTATGATGACTATTGGAAATGAAGTGAATTATAATTTCCTTGGTCTAACTGAAGGTGGAGGATGGGATGGCTTTGTCGCAATGGCTAACATCTCTAAACTTATTAATGAAAAAGGTGTTAAAACAGCTTTAAGTTTTGCAGCACCTGATGATGCTGAAGGTATTCAGTATGTGATTGAAAAGCTAGGTTATGCAGGCGTAGACTATAGCTATTTAGGTGTTAATCTTTATGCTGATCGTAATGGTATTAATGATTATGTTAAAACATTACGTACTACAGTAAAAGAAAAGGCAGCAGATAAGCAGTTAATTGTTTCTAACATCAAGTTCCCACGTAAGAATAATGATGAAACAGCATCTACTGAAACACAGGCAGACAGCATTTATAATTTATTAAGTGCTTCTATTAGTGATAGTAATGCAGGTGGTTTAATTTATGATGAAGCTGAGTATGTAGGAAGCTGGAATGGTTTCTTTAATGAACAGGGACTTGCACAGACTTCTCTTGCAGTATTTGGTTTTGCACAGGGTTGGAATATTGATATTGATTCATACAGAGATCCTTATGAATATGGTGATGATACTGGTTTAAAGGAAAAGAATGTCACTATTAATAAGATTTCTAATATGTCTGAATCTACAATCAGAGGTGTAGATGTTGGATCATATGTAGCACTTACTAATGCAGGTGTTAAATATTATGATTATGATGGCAAAGAACAGCCATTAATGAAAATCTTAAAGGATAATGGTGTTAACTATATCCGTTTAAGAATCTGGAATGATCCATACAATGAAAAAGGCGAAACATACGGTGGTGGAGATAGCACTGTAGATAATGGATTAAAGATTGGTAAAGAAGCAACTAAGTATGGTATGAAGGTGCTTGTTGACTTCCATTATTCTGATTTCTGGGCAGATCCTGCAAAACAGATTCTACCAAAAGCATGGCAGAAGGATGCTAATGATCCAGATAAGATGTGTGAAAATATCCATGACTTCACTAAAGATACTTTACAGAAATTTAAAGATGCAGGTGTTGATGTAGGTATGGTACAGGTTGGTAATGAAATTACCAAAGGTATGGCTGGTATTCATAATAAAGACAGTAATAATTCTGTTTGGAAAAATGAATCTCAGTATTCTGTATTAGACCGTTATTTAAATGCAGGTTCTAAAGCAGTACGTGAAATTCTTCCAGATGCTTTAGTTACATTACATATTGAAACACCTAATCGTCAAATCTATTCTATGATCATGGATGCATGGGAAAAAGGAAATGTAGACTATGATGTTTTAGGTTCTTCTTATTACCCATTCTGGTGGAATACACCTGATATGTTGAGGGATGTACAGACTCTTGCAAAAGAAAGAGGAAAGCTATTTGCGGTTATGGAAACTGCATGGGTTAACAGTTATGAAGATGGTGATGGTACACCAAACTCTATCGGTTCTGATTATGGACTTTATCAGTATGAAATTGGTCCTCAGGGACAGGTAGATGAATTAACTGATATGTATAAGGTTCTTACTGAACAGGATAACGGTTTAGGTGGCTTCTATTGGGAGCCAGGATGGATTCCAGTGAAAGCCGGATGGACTAACTGGGAGTACAATAAAGAAGTCGCTGATAAGTATGGTACTGGATGGGCTTCTAAGGGTGCTGTAGGTTATGCACCAGACGATGAAATGTATTATAATGGTCAGCCTTCATGGGGTGGATCAAGCTGGGATAACGCAACATTATTTGATATCCAGGGTAATGCACTACAGTCATTAAAGTTCTATAAAGATACAGTGTCTTTAGGTAAGGTTCAGACTACAAGAATCAATATCGTGAATAAAGAAAAAGAAGTTCTTAAGACTGAATATGTAAATGTAAATGTTGGTGATACAAAGACAATCAAACTTCCAAAAGTTAATGGTTATTATGCATCAAAAGGTAACTATAACTATACAGTAAAAGGTGATACTGATGGTGTTAAGACAGTTACAGTCACTTATAATCATTCTACAGAAGCTAATCTAGTTTACGTGGATGGTGATTGGTACTTAATGCAGGATGGACAGGTTGTACATGAAACTACTCTTGCACAGGTTAATGGAACAGGTACTTGGTATTATGTAGAAGATGGTAAACTCAACTGGAATTATACCGGTTTAGTAAAATACTATAGTACTTGGTATTATGTTCAGAATGGTGTTCTTGACTGGAACTACAATGGCTTAATCTACTACAATAATACTTGGTATTATATTGAAAACGGTAGAGTAAATACAAACTACAACAATCTAGTAAAATACAATGGTAACTGGTATTATGTTCAGAACGGTAAGATTGACTGGTCAGTGAATACATTATCACAGGTTAATG
>NZ_FR898787.1:0-505 GCF_000437715.1 Catenibacterium sp. CAG:290 | reverse complement strand
GTTATTAAATTTCCTAAAATATGTGAAATATCAACTGCAAGTTATCTCTTTATATTTTCGTCAGCATACGAATATACTTTATTCCAAAATGCGTCATAATCATTATTAATAGCAAGTTTTGAATAGCAAATATCTGCCTCCTCTTGTGAAGGTTTCTTTTCAAAAGTAATTAGTACTTCTGCTTCTTCCGTCAATCCCATATTAGTCAAAGCATCAATAATATTCCCATAAGATTTAAAATCTAAACCATTCATAGCTAATTCCGTGTCATAATCAATGACTGTTATGATATTTCTAATCCAAGATGGTAATTTATATAACTCACTTCTTGCTTCTGGATATTCATAAATATCTGCCATTGCCTGAACAAAGTCCTCACCATTACTAATTTCTGATAATGCATCATCTATAAAACTCATCTACATTCGCCCCTCCGAAAAACCCCGATTTATCTCTTGCATTTTATCATATTCTATCCCAAAACTCTATTCTTAGATTGCCAAAG
>NZ_FR898786.1:0-761 GCF_000437715.1 Catenibacterium sp. CAG:290 | reverse complement strand
GAAGACGCGACAATAGCAAGCTGCCAGGTCGCAATTTAAAAATGCGATGAGCCGATGAGTCAAGTACCGCTTGACTCGTTTTTTTTTACTCTTTTTCTTGTCTCCTATACTTATAAATGATATAGTAGTTGAGAACTGGTTCGAGAGCCAAACCCAGTATAAAAAACTAAGAACATATGAATATAATTCATGATGTTTGGCTTCTAACTGTTCTTTAGAAGAAGGAGAAAATCGAATATGAAAAAACTAGACGTTAAAACGATTGCATTAAACGCAGTCATCGCTGCAGTCTACGCAGCACTTACTATCGGCTTAGCGCCAATTTCTTATGGTCAGGTGCAGATGAGAATTTCAGAAGTAATGATCTTCCTTGCATTCTACAATAAGAAATATATCCCAGGATTAGTATTAGGATGCTTCATTGCGAACGTTCCATCATCTCTTGGTGCATATGATATGGTATTTGGTACATTTGCGACTTTACTTGCAGTTATCGCAATGAACAAAGTATCTAATCGTTATGTTGGTGGTATCTTAGGTGGATTAATCAACGGTATCATTGTTGGTATTGAATTAACACTTGCATTCCATACACCTTTCCTATTAAATGCTGTTTATGTATTTGTAGGTGAATTTGTTGTATTAGAAATCGGTGCATTCTTATTTGGATTATTAGAAAAGAATGAACCAGTATTAAAGATTATTAAAGCATAAAAGAACCTCTGGGCAATGTCATTAAGTTAATAATGCTAGAATTTAAG
>NZ_FR898785.1:0-6352 GCF_000437715.1 Catenibacterium sp. CAG:290 | reverse complement strand
AGTCTCCCAGTTCATTGATCCAAACTGCCCTTCTATCATTGGTCTAGGGCAGTCTTTACCTGACCAATCATGATGCATACGGAGTTGATCTATACTGAGGTTATATTGTTTTAATAATGCAGCAGCAAGTTTGGCTGCGTTTTTTTCTGCAATATATAAATGGCCATCTGAATTGACACATATCTCTATCGCAATAGACGCACTATTTCCTGGCATCACACCATCTCCTGCATGACCCGCCTGCTGGTTTAATGGTAATGATTGATAGATACTATGATCATCTACAGTATAATGCCAGCTTGCAGCACGTATATTGCCATTGTATTGAAGTTTAGCATGACTTAAAGCATTTGCCCCTCTATTTGTATTATCTGTTGTATGAATGGTGATATAAAGTGGTCTCATAGCGTAATGTGTACGATGACTACTTGCTTCAGGAATCATATAATCTTTGTAGAGTGGTATACCTGTCGTATTCTCTATAGAATTATTGACATCAATACTCACATATTGAGATGAAACCCATCCCTTCCCTTCTATATACATATAGCGTCCTGCTTCTTTTGTAACATGATAACTTCCTGCAGGAACAGTATTAGAAGTGGCATAGTAAGAGAATGGTGCACTATACAGCGTCTTAGAAGTACTAAATGTAATTGTATTAGAGATTGTAAGAGGCTGTACACCTACATAACTATTATGACTATATTTCTTACCATCTAGCCCTGTATAAGTCAAACCATCAAAGCTCTCACATTCTATTGTTCTAGATAAGAGATGGTTACTTATTAATATATGATCACTTTTAATAATGACTTGTGTGGGTGTATAGCTAGGAAAACTAATAATAAGTAATACTACAACCAGTATATTCTTCAGTATTCTCTTCTGTTTTATTGTCAGTTTTTGATGTTTCATAAGTTTATCCTTCTCCTATTGCATTGTCATTATAATACTATTACAAGATTATGAATAATTTTTTAACTTCATCAACCTATTAACATACTGTAATTTTCATTGATGCAAAAATGAAAACGCTTATTTTTTCACAAGTCCTTTTACTGTCTGAAAATCGCTATTTTAAGCCCTTTTTATACTATTTTTTACATGCTGTTTTCTTGAGTTTCATTGACTTTAAAAGCATGGTGTCATATAATTTTGACAGGTGATAACCCTCACCTTGAATCAACAGTCATTTAGTAATGAAAGGAGTAAAAAAATGATTTATTCAAAAGAAGTTGAAGAAATGTATTGCGTTAAACAGGGCGGCAATCATGGTTGTGCCCCAATTCCTGAAGAAGGCAAATGGGTTTATTCTAAAGAAATCAAGGATATTTCTGCTTACACTCATGGTATCGGATGGTGTGCTCCACAGCAGGGTGCTTGTAAACTTTCTTTAAATGTTAAGGAAGGTATCATTGAAGAAGCACTTATCGAAACTATCGGATGTTCAGGTATGACTCATTCTGCAGCTATGGCAGCTGAAGCTTTAGTTGGTAGAACTTTACTTGAAGCATTAAACACTGACTTAGTTTGTGATGCTATCAATACTGCAATGAGAGAATTATTCTTACAGATCGTTTATGGACGTTCTCAGTCTGCTTTCTCAGAAGGTGGTTTAGTAGTTGGTGCTGGTCTTGAAGACTTAGGTAAAGGTTTAAGATCAATGGTAGGTACATCTTATGCTACTAAGAAGAAAGGTCCTCGTTACCTCGAATTAACTGAAGGTTACATTACTAGAGTTGCTTTAGATAATGATGACCAGATCATCGGTTACGAATTCGTAAATCTTGGAAGAATGATGGACATGATCAAAGCTGGAGAAGATGCTAATGAAGCTGTTAAGAAGGCAACAGGTTCTTATGGACGTTTTGCTGATGCTGCTAAGTACATCGATCCAAGAAAGGAATAATTAGGAGGTAGAACAATGGCTATTACATTTGAAGGTTATGAAAGAAGAATCAACCAGATCAATAAAACTTTAAACGAATATGGTATCAAAGATATCGAAGAAGCTAAGAAGATCTGTGATGATAAAGGTATTGATGTTTATAACATCGTTAAATCTACTCAGCCTATCTGCTTCGAAAATGCTTGCTGGGCTTACACTGTAGGTGCTGCAATCGCAATCAAGAAAGGTGACGTTAAGGCTGCTGATGCTGCTAAGACAATCGGTATTGGTTTACAGTCATTCTGTATTCCTGGATCAGTTGCTGATGACCGTAAAGTAGGTTTAGGTCATGGTAACTTAGGTTCAAGACTTCTTGATGAAGAAACTCAGTGTTTCGCTTTCTTAGCTGGTCATGAATCATTCGCAGCTGCTGAAGGCGCAATCAAGATCGCATTAAACGCTAACAAAGTTCGTAAGCATCCTTTAAGAGTTATCTTAAATGGTTTAGGTAAAGATGCTGCTAAGATCATCTCAAGAATCAATGGTTTCACATATGTTGAAACTCAGTTCGATTATTTCACAGGTGAGGTTAAAGAATTATCTAGAACTGCTTATTCAGATGGTGACAGAGCTAAGGTTAACTGCTATGGTGCAGATGACGTACGTGAAGGTGTAGCTATCATGCATAAGGAAGGTGTAGATGTATCAATCACTGGTAACTCTACTAACCCAACTCGTTTCCAGCATCCAGTTGCAGGTACATATAAGAAAGAATGTATCGAACAGGGTAAGAAATACTTCTCAGTTGCTTCAGGAGGAGGAACTGGTCGTACATTACATCCAGATAACATGGCTGCAGGACCAGCTTCATATGGTATGACTGATACTATGGGTCGTATGCATAGTGATGCTCAGTTCGCAGGTTCTTCATCAGTACCAGCTCACGTTGAAATGATGGGCTTAATCGGTATGGGTAACAACCCAATGGTAGGTGCTACTGTTGCAGTTGCAGTTGCTATTGAAGAAGCTAGCAAATAATTAATTCAACACTTAAAGTCCTGATTTATTCAGGGCTTTTTCTTTACTACAATGAATACAAAAAAAGCAATAAGAACGCTGAATCCTGGAACTGAATAAGAAAGATATACTTATGAATAGTGTTATGGGATATTGATGCAGGGACAAAAATCATCTTATTAAAGAATCAGGTGATATAGCCTGGTATCTTGCCGAAGCTGCTACCGCATTAGATGTTCCTTTAGATACTATCTTACAAGGTAACCTAGATAAACTACATAAAAGATATCCAGATGGATTTAGCATAAATGCTTTTATCAACAGACAAAAAGAGGATTGATTCTATTACAGAGTCAATCCGATTTCTTTAGATTTCATAATCAATGACACTAACTTTCTTTATCTTAGGTCTTTCATTAAAGCTTTCATTTGAGTTTAAATTTCAATTTCCAAAAAAAAAACGCATATGATCTGGATCATTATCAATTTCCTAGTCAAAAAAGATAAGATCACCTGCTTTTCTATCTTTCCACTTTCCTTGATTCTTATCGTTGTTTCTATTCGTTTGAATAAATGCTATACTATGAGCAAGGAGAATTGATTGTTATGAAACCAATTAAAGATATTGATTCAGATAATAATAATGTTAGTCTTCCTGAAACAATCGAAAATAAGTTAAATGAAGCAGAAATAGATTACGAAGAAGGAAGAAGTCATACTGAAGAAGAAATATGGAGAATGTTTAGTAAAAAGTATGGATTTGACTTATAAAATATTATCTTAACTCTATGAAAATGAGACAGTGCACAAAAAGAGGATTGAATCTGTACTTACAGAGTCAATCCTCTTTCTTTTAATTCCAATAATCTAAGTAATCATATTCAATATAACTACTAATAGATGCAAATTTCTGATATGTATCTCTATCCATAACAGCATATTTACTTGTTTTATTCTCTGTCTTAGTCACAAGAACATTTGTATCTCTAGAAAGTCTATAGAAACGATACGTATTTCCTTTTAATAAAACACTGTAAGCAGGTGAACCATAACGAGCTTTGCTTTCATCATACTTAGTAACACCTTCTGGTAACTGATCAATAAATTCTAAACTATTAATCTTAGAAGAAACAGAAGTAGACTTATATAAAGAATAAGCTGTCTTCTTTTCACCACTTACATCAGCCTTTAATAAATATGCATTAGGACTAAGGAATACAAATACAGCCATTACACCAATAAACAAACATACAATAATACCCGCAATTATCTTTTTCTTAGAATTCATTTTGTTTTCCTCCTCTTATATTATATCAAGAAGGTAAATCTCTCTTCTACTACATGTATATTATTATTTAATAATTGTTTTTTTCTTATAGATATGAATAATAGTGAACTCATATATATTGTGTATAAATACTCAAAACCCTTCGTCAGAAGGGATTATAAGAACTTATCTAATTCAGTTTTTACCTGTTCATTGATCTTATTAGTAGGATGATCAGTTCTATGACCTCTCATGATCACTGATTCAATATGTCTTAATGCCAGTAAATCATCTAATGGATTATCCTTTGTGACAATCATATCAGCTGACTTACCTACTTCAATAGAACCTGTCTCATCATCAATACCTGCCATTCTAGCTGCCTGTAATGTCGCACAATAAATTGCATATGCATTACTTACACCTACATACTTATGGAAGTAATATAGTTCTCTCCAGAAGTCATACTGTGTAATCCAAGGACATCCTACATCATTACCTAATACAATAGGAATATCATTTTCTAATGCCTGTTTCGCACATTCTATAATTCCATCAAATACAACTTTACCATTAAATTGTTCTACTTCTGATGCGTTAGTAATAGAACGATCAAATAAAGCATATGGTAAGGCTGGTGATAATGTAGTACATAGGAATGCATGATTTTCTTTAAATAACTTTATCATATGATCATCGAGTTTTGCCCCATGCTCAATCGAATCTACACCATTCTCCAAAGCTACTCTGACACCATCAGATGATTCTACATGAGCAGCAACTTTAAAGCCTAATTCATGTGCTTTATCACATACTGCTTTGACCATTTCAGGAGCCATCTTTAATTCTCCAGGAACACCCTTTTCCTTTGCATCTAGAACACCACCTGTAATCATTAATTTAATTAAATCGACATTTTGTTCCTTTGCTTTACTTACCTGTAAAAGTGCATCATCAATTGTTTCAGCTGCAATAGCTACACTCCCTGCCATATGACCATGAGGGACTGAAATACCTTCATTACCTGCTAAAATACGTGGACCTCTCTTCTTCCCACAATTAATTTCATCACGTACACGTGTATCAAAATCTCTAATACCACCTACTGTTCTAATCGTAGTGACACCACTGAGTAACTCCATTTCCGCAAACCCACTCACCATATTATGAGCAATAGCACGAGTAAGTGGATTACTCATTAAGAAGTTTACTAACTTTGCATTATCTCTCTGTTTCTTTTGTGGTTTCCCATTACCGGCTAAGTGTACATGCATATTAATAAGACCTGGCATAATATAATTTCCTTTTAAATCAACTACGTTATAACCTGTTAAATCAGCTTCTTCTTGTAAAACAATATTCTTAATTTTACCCTGTTCTACAAGAATAGCGTAACCTTCCTTAACTTGCATCTCCTTAGTACCATCTATTATTTTTCCATTAATATAAGCATCCTTCATTATGCTCACCCCTCTCTTATATCTATGATATCATATTCACTTCACATTATAATTTAAACATCTCACTTCTTTTGTAAGAAAAAAGAAGTGATAGCATTACACTAAAATGGACCCTGTAAAAAGGACACGTATAAGCCATCAAATATTGTCTGCCATCCTGCACACTTATAAATATACTAAGAGGGAGCACCTTTATTCTATTATTTGATGTTCTTATCGATACATACTTATGTTCATGTATCGCATTGAATAAATCATAAAGCACTTCACTGTCTAATACATGAGTCAAATAATGATGTTTAAAACCAAAGAGAGAATCTTCTTTCTCCTGTTTATCAAGTATATAAGAACCAATGACACCACAAGGAGATACTTCACTAAAGAAATCAAGAACATCATGAGGAATGATATAATCTTCACTTAATTGATAATAGTTCTTCTTTCCTTTTCTATTTGTGATAATAACCCCTTCTTCAACATATTCCTTTAGTTTCTTTCTAAGTGTTGATTCATCATAGAGATACGTATGATTTGTCTTATCATCTATTTGATCCATGAGTTCACTCATGGATAAAGATGTATGCAGTAAGTCTAATATAAGAAAGTGAAGAATGATATCATGATCAGTAAAGCTTTTTGTCTTCCATACTCTATATAAGGGATTATGCTGGGTGATACGTGTATCAATAGATAAGTAAGGAACTTTACCACCTGGTG
>NZ_FR898784.1:0-2382 GCF_000437715.1 Catenibacterium sp. CAG:290 | reverse complement strand
GTGACATATTCTTTTGTCTCTAAGTCTATATCGAGTCTTGCTTTATTTTCATCTAATTTAATTTTAAAATCCTTTTGTAAATCCTTATAGATTGAAGAAGAAAGAGTAATAATAAGCTTTTCTCCTTCATAACCTTCTATCAAAACATCTCCTAAACTAGATAGATTTATATCAAAGTCCATTGGTTGTGCCAAATCATATTCTATCTTGCTCTTATATAATGATTGTACATGTTCATGAGAAAGAAGTGTATCAATAGAAATTTGAAATACCTTTGCAAGTGTTTGAATATTATTAATATCCGGTATTCCTGCATCTGTTTCCCATTTCGTTACTGCCTGTCTTGATACACCTATTCTATCTCCTAGTTCAGTTTGTGATAAGTTTAATTGTGTACGATAATACTTAATTGTTTCTCCTAATGTCATATATTTGTCCTCCTAGTTCAAAGTATACTTATCTCATACTTATTTCACAAGAAAGTATCCGTATCATTCATACAAATATATGCTACGTAGCGTGTCATACCTATCTAATACTAAATACAATCAACATTGTCATCACCAAACTACTAATTACAAAATAAATCATAGCAACAACCTCAAATGCTATAGTATACAATTAAATAATATATGACTACAAATCTCGCATAAGATGCAAAGAAAAAAACAGGCCTAAACCTGTTTTACATCTTAATGATTCCAAATGCATTCGCAACTGAGCTTAACAAGATAATAGCCGCAAAGATTGGACAAATATATTTAATCATAAAATTGAAGATTTTCTCACGTTTAAATGGATTGTTGTGAGATTTAACTTCCTCAGCAATCTTGTCTACACCAATAACTTTAGATACTAATAAACATACACATGTTGCAGAGATTGGCATCATCACTGAATTAGTCAAGAAATCAAAGAAGTCTAAGAACTGCATTCCAATAATCTGAATAGATGCAAGTGGTCCATAACCAAGTGATGATAATGAGCCTAATACAAGCATGATGAATCCAAGAATAATAACTGATTTATGTCTACTCCATCCAAGTTCATCCTGGAATGTAGAAACAGCGCATTCTGTTAGAGCAATTGAACTAGTAAGTGCTGCAAATAATACTAATACGAAGAATAGGATACCAATAAGTGTTCCAAGTCCCATACTATCAAATACTTTAGGGATAGTAATAAACATTAAAGATGGTCCTGCATTAAGGTTTTCCATATTTCCGTTAGAAAAGGCAAATACAGCTGGAATAATCATCAATCCTGCCATAATCGCAATAGCTGTATCAAATACTTCTACATTTTCTGTAGAATTTTCAATAGAGACATCTTTTTCTGTATATGAACCAAATGTGATTAAGATTCCCATTGCGATAGATAAAGAATAGAACATCTGTCCCATTGCAGTGACTACTGTCATCCATGAGAAGTTCTTAAAATTAGGTACAAGGAAGTACTTTACACCTTCAAGTGCACCTGGACGAGTAACTGAATAAACAGTAATAACACATGATAATACAACTAGAATTGGCATCATGATCTTAGAGACACGTTCAATACCGTTTTTAACACCTGCAAATACAATAAATAAAGTTAATAATGCAAAGGCAATAAAGCACAATTCTGTTGAAACACCATTAGAAATAAATGTAGAGAAATAACCATCAGATGATAAAGCATGACCGTTACCCTTAACATATTCAACAAGGTATTTAATGACCCATCCACCAATAACAGAGTAGTAAGGTACGATTAATATAGGGATAATCGCATTGATCCATCCACCAAACTTATGCCCGATAGAGTTTCCAAATTTTCTAAAAGCGCCTACTGGACTCTTTCTAGTCATTCTTCCAATTGTGGTTTCTGCAATAATCATTGTATAACCAAATGTGAGTGCAAGAATAATATAGATTAATAAGAAGATTCCTCCTCCATATTTAGCTGCAAGATATGGGAAACGCCAAATATTTCCTAAACCTACAGAGGCACCTGCAGCAGAGAGGACTAATCCTAGCTTTCCTGAGAAAGTACTTCTCTTTTCATTGTTTTTCATAAAATCCCTCTTCCTTTTGTCTTTTTTTTAGAACAATCATCATTATATCATAATAGAAGAATAAGGGAATAAAAAATTAAAGAACTTAAAAAACAGAATCTCATGATTGAGATTCTGTCTTATACTAACTCTTTTTCATTCTTCTTAAGAGATAAATTCCAGATAATAAGAACAATATTGCAAATACAGCTAACTGTGTATTATCCCCTGTTTTAGCAGGTGTTTTATCTTTTTCTTCTTTTTTTGCTACTTGTTTTTTATTTAGTACAACTTCTGTTTTCAGAGATAGATGAAATAGACAGTTTATAGAGGCTGATAATTATCTT
>NZ_FR898783.1:76512-78848 GCF_000437715.1 Catenibacterium sp. CAG:290 | reverse complement strand
CTTGATAGCTGTCAATTCTTAACTTAATGACATTGGCCCAACTCCCTCTATATAGCAAAGGAAGTTAACTATAGAGGCATAGCCTGACTGGCATAAATGAATACACCTATGATTCCTAGTAAGAATCCTATGACTGCAACAATAATCAATACTTTCATGCTTGCCTGTTTGTATATGGTTTTACAGATTAATAATGCGACAAAAGCACAAAGTAACTCAATACCTAGCAATGTCCATAACAAGTTAAGTTCATGAATAATCATAATGGACTCCTTTCGTAAGAGAAAAGCATAAGAGGTTCATCCCCTTATGCTTTAATTTTAGCTATCAAGTTATTCAAATCATTTTCATCAGGATGTGTTAAAGCTTGATCAAAATTATCAATGAGCATATCAATATTAGGCATATGATCAGGCTGTGCCTTCATTTTTACATATCGATCACGTACAGATTGTGGCATCTTACCCTGGCACATATATTCCCCTACAATTGTATTACTTGCATCAATGCTTATTTTCACATTATTTAGAATTCTCTGGAAATATTCTTCACTTACTCCAAATCCTGCTGTACCAAATAAGAAAATCTTCTTATTCTTTAAGGTTTCTAATAGTTTTAGAGTTGCTGCATCCGCATTACCTTTATCTGTCCAGAAACCAATATAAAGCATATCTGAATCTACTTCTTTACATGGTCCAAAATAATCACAGTCTTCTTCAGATAACGTATCACGAATTGCTTCTGCAAGCATCTTTGTATTACCTGTTGGAGAACTATATAGTATTGAATATCTTTCTTGTTCCATCATTTCTACCTCACTTAATGATTTATTACAATACTATTATAACACCATTCTACTTAAATAATAGCTGTAATCCCATTACAATCACCCACATATAGGCACATGTTTTAGGAATCATTAACAAACCAATTTTAGGTTTTTTCTTACTTAATAATGTAACGGGTAAATAACAGCCAAACGAGATAATAATAGCTGCAACCATTCTAGTCATATGAAGATTACCAGTATTACCACTCATTGCATATAGAATAATTATTCCAATACCAGTCACCGCAAATACTGCATTTCTGATAATAGATAGTTTTAAGTTACCTTCATCCCCACACCAGTCATTTTGTGGTAAGAAACATACAACAATTCTAATGATTGCGGAAACATAGATCATCGCTTCTACAATAAATGGAGCAAAAAGAGTTGGGAATGTGAGTTTCCAGATATAAAGTAAGATAATATAGAAAACAGTCATAGTAATAGAAGATACCTGTAAACCAATACCAAGCTGTCTCTTAATTTTCTCATTAGTTCCTTTGAATGATCTAATGATTCTAGGAACTAAGTGGAATGCATCACCACCACATAATGTAAGAGTTAAGATACCATATAGTATAAATAACATATTGCCATTTGCTTTTGTAAGGAAGATTACACCAGCTACTAAGTCAAACAATAGATAGCAGGTATCAAAGATAGCTTCCATGATATCTGACATTTTAGGTACATATTTTTGGTTATTCATAATCATAATCCTTTCTTTTGAATGCATTCTTCCGCATTCCTACAAATTTTTTCAAATACATTACGACATACTTTTATTTCTTCGTCAGTTAAACCTTGAAGCATGTCATGCGCGAATTGATTTTGAACATTGAGCCCTTCTTTCACGATTTCATTGGCTGAATCCTCTAAGAATAGTTCTACACGCTTCTTATTTTTTTCATTTGTCTTTTTAGTGATATACCCCCTATCTTCTAATGCCTTTAAGGCAGTTGAGACATGGGATTTAGTCGACTTTCTTATTCTGACAATATCTGCAGCAGTATTGTATTTAGGATTATGATACAAAAACATTAGTATGTCATATTCCATCTTTTTAAGATTGTATTTATCGCAGGTAGATGCTGTTAACATCTCATAATAGAGAGTAATTGTTTTATGTTGATCCCAAAAATACATATTATGTCTCCTTCCATCGTTCTAATTAGAACTATTATCGTTCTATATAGAACTATATGCCTTGTAGATACACTTGTCAATAAAAAACAGGTCAATGATTTAAATCATCGACCTGAGAGATAGGTATTGTTTAGTTTTCTGCTTTTTTACGTTTTAATAACACTACAGCTAGACTTGAGATGATAATTGCAGCTAGATAGATTATCACCTGAGTATGATCACCTGTATTGACTTTCTTCTTGTCTTCTTTTTTAGTTTCTGTAGGTTTTATAGTTGTATTACCTTTATCAGATGGCTGATCTTCCTTGATTTCTGGTTTATCAGTTTTGTCTGTATCTGGTTTATCAGTTTTGTCTGTATC
>NZ_FR898783.1:28387-76464 GCF_000437715.1 Catenibacterium sp. CAG:290 | reverse complement strand
TCTGTATCTGGTTTTGGATTTTCTGATCCATCTGTGATTCTCCAAAGCTGAGTACCCCAGAATGGGTTAGCCATGCCAATAAATAAACCATTATCAGTAGGAACAAATGCACGTCCACCATGGTTATACTTATCATTAAATCCATTACGAGTTAATGCATCAAAGTGAACACCATCAGATGAAACCAATACATCACATCCTGCTTCCTGTTTAGACACAATCTGACTGCATCCATAATAGTATACAAAGTTTTCTACTGTACTATTCAAGATAATATCATCAATCTGTTTTTCAAGTTCCGGATTAATTTCATGTAATAATGGTTTAACAAATTTCTTATAGTTTTCAATGAGTTCATCATATACTTCAACAATATCTTGATCTACTTCTCTTGATCTGTTGTCTCCTTCTACGATATCTTTCATATCTTCTAGCTGATCCATCATTTCATCTACTGATTCATCTTCAGATGCAACTGCAACTCCAGAAGGATCCTTCTTTAAGCTTTCAAGAAGGTCTTCTACATAATCCATCTTCTTCTTGAATTCTTCAGGTGTCATTTCTGAAAGACTACCATCAGTGAGCTGTGTAAATCCTTTAGCAAGTGTAGTGATATCAAATGTACCAATAACAAGTTTATTGTTGTATTCAGAGAATCTCCATAAGTACTGCGTAGAAGCAGCTCCAAATCCATCATCATTGATTAATTCAATGTTTCCATTTTTATCCATACGATTTAAGCAGGCTGGATTCTTTAAATCCTCATAAAGTAAGTGGAAGTCTGCTTTATTACCAATTTCAGCTAAGTCAAGCATTGGGTCGTTATACCCACCAATATAAAGATGATCCTTATATGTGTAAAGATTACCAGCACATGACTGTTTCTTACCTAGACCAAATTCATATTTAGCTCCTTTAGATGTATCACCAATGATTGGAGTCCATTTCCACGAACCATCCTTTTGTGGATCACCACGATAGACTGCAAAGCCCTGCTTATGAGTCACACCAGTTGTCGCATCTGTCTTACCTGTAACCATAGATACATAAAGGGAACCATTGAATTCCGCAAGATCCCATAATCCACCACCATTGATGCTATCACGAATCCAGCATGCTGGCAGATTATCAAATGTTTCCTGGTTCGCAATGACTTTCCAGCTATCTACATTTTCAGGATCATCTGTTTCAAGAAGACGTACACCTTCCATTCTTGGATTATCATCCTTATAACGTACATCCTTCTTTGCGATTGCTTTAATGGCATTCTGATAAGCTTGTGGAAGCTGTGAACCATTTTTAAACATATGATCAGGATCAGCGCCATCAGTCGCAAGAGAAACGAGTAGTTTACCATTCATCACTGTTAAACCACGAATACCATTTGAAAAAGCTGAGTTTTCTGCAGTCTTTTGCATAACAACCTTTGTTGCTTTAGTCTTAGGATCAATCTGTAATAGACGAGATGTAGGATAACCAGCACATGCAAAGTATAATTTACCTTTGTATTCTATAGCCATTCTATATCCGTTCCAGTTAACGAATGCTGAACTTTCTTTTTCAACATAAACTAATTCTGTTTCATAAGTATACAATAGACGATTAAAAAAAATTTATTCCTCCTTCCTTTATATACCATTTTCAAAATAATACTTTTTTAATTGCCTATTACTTTCTATAAATAACAGTAAACGATAGCGGTTACATTTTCAATCCTAATTACCCTACAGACTGTTCCATATTTAGGTATTTGTGACATGTAATAATTAAATGTGAGGTTGTTTTGTTGGAATAATACAAATATGTAAGTGTATACGCTTACATATAATGTTTACATAATACTGTATTTGTAATTATTTAACGATAGAACCACAAAAAATGACATGATTAACATGTCGTATTGGACTACTTTGTTATAGATCTTCCAATGATACAAAAAAAGTGACAGTGCAAGATACATTTTGTATTTCTTGCCTGCCACTTTTTTCTTGACTCCTACACTTTATCTTTAATTGTCTTCTCTACTTCAATAATACGTCTACCAATTCTCTTTGTTTCTAATTTTTTATAAGCTTCTAAACAAGGAATAAATTCCTTATTGCCTTCTTCCTCAATAATATCAAGTATACGTAAAATAACCTTTCTATTTACTTTGATTAGCTTATGAATGACACGCGGATTATTTTCTTTTACATCCAAGCAGAATTGTTGATATAATTCCTTAGCAAATGTTTCCTTCTCTATCTCCCATCCTTCATCAGAAAATACCAATAAGGGAAGACGGCCATCATATTTTATTCTAAGATAATCCTCATCAATCATCCAATCAATATAATGCATAATATCAGCTAATTTCATATCATGATAATAGCCATAAGCAGGACACTCATTTAGTTTAAGTTCTAGTACCTTCTTATCCTTAGAACCTTTTAATATCTTAGCAAGCATATTTCTTCCTGCTTTCATAATACACATATCAGCCGCTCTTAAGATCATCTTGATATCTTCTGGAGATAGTTCTTTTACATTACCTGTATCAAGAACAACAGGTATTCTATTAACTCTTCTACTCATTGGTTATTTCCTCGCTTTCATATATAAATTTTAATACCACTCTGTTTATCATTCAACATAAAAGCTCTGTAAAGAGAATTACGATACAATTATCATATGCTTTGCACAAAGTCCATTTATCATTACAGGGAGCAGAAGTTAATTGTCATTTTTGAGATAACCATTTTGTTTACATATCATTCTAAATTAATTGTAAATTTTAAGATTGTATTCTTATATCACATTGCCTATAATAAAGTAGAAAATAGGAGATATCAGTATGCCCACTTCAAGTATTACTCATAATTTTGTTATATCAAAGCCAGATAGTGTAAAGCGTTTTGTAGATGCAATTGATGAAGCCGAGCGTGACCGCACACCTAAACAGACACTTCCTGGACGTCAGTTAACAAACCCACAGGAAATTTTAGCTTTAATGGCTAAAATGAAGAAACAACATGACTGATAAATAATTAAAACTTCTAAAAAATAGGTATTTCACTATCTCTTAGAAGTTTTTCTCATAACCAAATTTAATTGTATGTCTTCTTCTAATCGTTTAAAAGTTTCTTCAACAGAAATAGAATCATTATTTTTAGCATAGTTTAAGTCAATATTCATTATCTGATCAAATTCTACTTTTTCTAATATATAAAGCCCCCTACATACATAGGAGGCTTCACTTTACTTTTTATTCATATAACAACCACAAGGCATATCTGCTACTTCACCAATAGAAGGGTCTAATGCATAGACTTCTTCTAGAGATACAATTCTTGCATCATCTGTCGTATGTTCTTTACCACATAAGAACTGCCACATACCATCCTCATCATGAGAGATATAAGTAATAGGTTCTTCTTTATTTAATACATGACTGCATACTATACATGCAGTACGAGGATCATCATTAAATGGGAACATATTATTTACTCAACAATAAGATATTTTCGATGTGAGGAGTATGTGGGAACATATCTACTGGTTGTACATCTATTGGCTTATAACCCTTCTCTACCAAGTAAGTTAAATCTCTTGCCTGAGTCGCTACATTACATGAAATATAGACAATACGTTCAGGAGAGAGTGTAGTCAATCTTTCTAGGAATTCAGTAGAACATCCTTTTCTAGGTGGATCCACCATAACACAATCCACCTTTTCATTTCTTTCTACAAATTCAGTCATGAAATGACCTGCATCATCGCATACAAATTCCGCATTTGTAATATGATTTCTTTCAGCATTCTCTTTTGCATCTACAATCGCCTGTGGAACAACTTCTACACCGTAGACTTTCTTAACATGTTTCGCAAGAGTCAAAGAAATAGTACCAATACCACAATATGCATCAATGACTACATCAGTTGGTTGAAATTTTGCATATTCAATGGCCTTAGAATAAAGTACTTCTACCTGTCTTGGATTAATCTGATAGAAAGACTTCATAGAAATCTTATAAGTATTTCCTAGAAGTGTATCTTCAATATACCCTTCTCCATATAGTACCTTTTCTTCTTCTCCTAGAATCACATTATCATGACGGGAATTAATATTTTGAATAATTGTACGTATTTCTGGATATTCATGAGTTAAAGTATCAATGATTTCATGAATATGTGGGATTTTCTTCTTATATGAGATAAATACAACCATGGCTTCATTCTTATGATAGCTTGTCTTAGTTAATACATGCTTGATATTGCCTGTTTTAGTGAGTTTATCATAAGGCTGAATATGATATTTTTCAAACAATTCTTTAATACGTTTAATGACCTTATTAGAGAATTCATTCTGAATAAGACAGTAATCGTTATTAATGATATCGTTTGTACGTGCTTTATAGAATCCAGAGACAATTTGTCCATCCTGCATTCCAAAAGGAACCTGTACCTTATTACGATAATGATAAGGGTCTTGATCCATTAAACAATCATTGACTCTCAAGTCCTGATGAGCAATCTTTAAGAATGTTTCTTTCACTCTATTAGTCTTAAAAGACTGTTGTTCTTGATCTGACATATGCATTAAGGAACAACCACCACATTGTTTAAAACATTCACATTTTGGCTCTATACGTTCAATAGAAGGAGTCTGTAGTTCTACTACTCTACCTACGCAATAACTCTTAAGCACCTTAATAATCTCTATTTTAGCTGTTTCATGAAGTAATAGATTCTTCACAAAAATAGTTGTATTATCATGCTTTACTACACCTAAACCATCATGTGTATAATCGATACATTCACCTATAAATTGATCTCTCTTATTCATATATAGCCTCCCCGTTAAAAAAAAGCGATTTAAAATCGCTTTTTGTTTATTGTTCTGTTGCTTTCGCTTTATTTGTTGTTTCTTGATCCTTTACAGATGCAAGAGTAAAGGCGATATCATCCTTACCTGCCTGTTTTGTACCATACATTGGGAAATCAGTATCGTTACCACCAGTTAAATAAAGGTTTACTTCATACTGTTTTACACCATTATGCTTATTAAGTAATTCTGTATAGTCAGATCCTTCATAAGCCGATTGACCACCTTTAGAATCAAGGATTTTTACAACATCTTTTGAAATTTGTTCAGCAGTTTTAACTGATGTACCATTAGTAAATTCAATATCCACCTTGAACTGCTTACATGCTGTTTCAATATTCATAGATGCAATAGAACTATGTTTAGATTTAGCTTCGTTGACTGTATCATCTAAGACACTCTTTTGAACTATTACAAGTCCTTCACAACGTTCACCATATATAGCTCCTTCATCCTTTAAAGCACTATATAAATAGATTCCAAGTGCAAGTACAAGTACTGCAACGATTCCAAGCACAATATATCTTGTTTTAATTTTCTTTTTTGACTTATTAGAAGGTTTTATACCCATTTCTTTAGGAGTTGGCTTCTTTTCAGCCTTCTTCTTAGGTGTCTGGATAACTACATCTTCTTCATCATCAAAATGAAATCTTTCTTTGGACACATTAATCACCTACTTTACCCTTCTATTTTACCAAAGATATAAAGTAAAGTATAGTTATTTAATTCTTTCTTTAAGAAGTTCAACAAGTAACTTGTTAACCATACCTGGGTTAGCCTGTCCTCTAGACTTCTTCATAACCTGTCCTACTAAGAATCCTACAGCACGATCTTTACCATTCGCATAGTCTTCAATAGACTGTGGGTTGGCATCTAATACTTCATTCGCCATAGTTTTTAAAGCGTTAGGGTCAGAAATCTGCTTCATACCCTTTTCTTCAATGATCTTTTCAGGATCTTTATTTTCTGTCATCATTGGTTCAAAGACCTTTTTAGCCTGTTTAGAAGAAATAGTACCATCTTCAATGAAATTGATTAATTTAGCTAAATATTCTGGATTTAATTCAATATCATCATAAGACTGGTTATTCTTATTTAAGAAAGCTAAAACATCACCTAATAACCAGTTAGAAGCATTCTTATAGTTCTTAGTATATTTGATTACTTCATTGAAGTAATCAGACATAGACTTAGTAGAAACTAGAATCTTCGCATCTACCTTAGGAATACCATACTCTTCTTCATAATGTTTTTCTCTTTCTCCAGCCATCATAGGTAATTCATCTTTGATTTGTTCTACCCATGCATGATCTAATCTAATAGGTAAGATATTTGGTTCAGTATAGTACTTATAGTCTACGGCATCCCCTTTAGAACGCATCACTGTAGTCACTTTTTCTACTTCATCATATCTTCTTGTTTCCTGAAGAACTTCTCCTCCAGATTCAATGACTTCCTGCTGACGTCCTGCTTCATAATCAATAGCTTTCTGAACGTTGCTGATAGAGTTTAAGTTCTTGATTTCTGTACGTGTACCAAATGCTTCCTGACCAAATGGACGGATAGATACGTTAACGTCACAACGCATAGAACCTTCTTCAAGCTTTGCATCAGATACTTCTGTATATAAGAATACCTGTCTTAACGCTTCAAGATAAGCACTTGCTTCTTTACCTGAACGGATACAAGGCTTAGTAACGATTTCAATTAGTGGGATACCAGCACGGTTGTAATCAATTAATGAATAATCAGTTAAATGAAGCTGTTTAGCTGTATCTTCTTCCATATGTAATCTTTCGATATCGATACGCTTTTCTTCTCCATCTACTTCAATCATTAAATAACCATTACGTCCGATAGGTCTTTTATCCTGAGTAATCTGGAAACCTTTTGGAAGGTCAGAATAATAGTAGTTCTTACGGTCAAAGCATAGTAATTCATCAATTTCCATATGTAATGCATGACATACACGAATCGCAAATTCTACACCTCTTTTATTTAAACATGGTAATGTACCTGTCATACCCATGTCTACTTCATTGATCATTGTATTTGGATCTTCACCAAATGTAACTGGTGAAGCAGAGAACATCTTTGAATTAGTCTTTAATTCGCAATGTACTTCTAGCCCGATGACTCTTTCGTAATCCATCTTTAGTCCTCCCTCTTATACTGGTTCTTGAATCCTAATGCTTCTTCTAATGCATAAGCGCAGTTCAAGACAGTCTGTTCTTCAAAAATACGTCCTGAAATATTGACAGCGACTGGCATATTATCTACAAATCCAGAAGGGATAGAGATTGATGGTGTACCTGCAAAGTTGGCAAGACATAACCAGTTTTCAAGAATAATATATTCATCACTTAAATAATCTTCAGCTGCTTCATCAATTAAAGGTGCAACACCTCCGCCATTAGGCGCAATGATGATATCATAGTTTTCATAGATCTTATTTAATTCATCTACTACAAGTCTTCTGACTCTCTGTGCTTTTCTGAACATCTTTTCCTGATTTTCAGTGGCAAGAGCTAAGTTACCAAGAATAAATCTTCTCTTAATATGATCACCAAAACCATCAGTACGAGAATTGATCATAACATCATCAGGTGTATCACCCTGCTGTCTATCACCATACTTAACACCATCTAAGCATGAATGGTTACTTGTTGCTTCTGAGTTGGCAATAATAGTATATGTAGGAAGTAATGTCTTCATGAGTTTCTTATCCATTTCAACATCTTCTACTGTTGCACCAAGAGACTTTAATGTTTCAACAACATTTTCAAAAGTTTTCTTTACTTCTTCATTTCTTACTTCATTAGATACAGTTGTTAATACACCAATCTTTAAGTTAGAAATATCAGTAGTTAAGTTATCTAAGTAATGTGGTACTTCTCTATTTGATGAAGTCATATCACGATTATCTCTACCAGCTAATGCTTCAGTGACAATCGCCATATCACGTACATTTCTAGTAAATGCTCCAACATGGTCTAAAGAAGATGCATAAGGAATAACACCATAACGAGAGATTCTACCCCAAGTTGGTTTAAAACCTACAATCCCACAAAAACCTGCTGGTTTTCTAATTGAGTCACCTGTATCACTACCAAGTGCAAATGGAATAAGACCACTTGCAACAAGTGCTGCAGATCCTCCTGATGAACCACCAGAAATACGTCTTGTATCCCAAGGGTTGTGTACTGGACCAGTTAAAGCTGATTTATTAGTACCACCCATAGCAAGTTCATCCATAGAAGCCTTACCTACTAAACCAACACCATGCTTATTTAACAAATCAACAACATGAGCATTAAATACTGGTACATAATCAGCTAGCATCTTACTAGATGCAGTTGTCTTAATACCCTTAGTGTTGTAGTTATCTTTTAAAACATATGGAATATGTGATAAAAGATCATCAGTCATAGGAGCTTCAATAGCCTTGTATGCTTCATCTTCAGTAATAGTTACAAAGGCATTCAGTCTTTCCTGCTGTTTCTTTGCTTCTTTAAATAATTCTTTATAATATTCTTTTACATCTAACTCTCCACTTTTGAAAAGTTCATGTAATTCTTCAATAGTATGTGTCACCATTATCCTACCACCTTTGGAACTCTGATCTGATTACGCTGTACAGTTTTGCAGTTCTTTAATGCATCTTCTGTACTGATTACATGATTAGGTTCGTCCTCTCTTAAGAATGTTGTTTCAACCACATAAGGGAATGCGAGAGGTTCTACACCTTCAGTATCAATTTCATCAAGTGCCTGTACATGGCTCATGAATACTTCATACTGTTCTCTTAATGCTGGCATTTCTTCGTCAGTGATGTTGAACATGGTTTTTCTTCCTAGTTTTTTCAACATTAAATCTGTATCGTCCATAATTGACCTCCTACTGTTCTAATATAGATGTCTTTGCATCTTCACCTTTTTGTTTAATAATCACAGCCATCAATTCATCCTGTGAATACACAAGAACCTTGATATTAAAGTCCTGTGTGAATTTACTATTAATGTTATCAGCAATCACTGAAGTCAGATATAGTAATTCTGTATATGTCTTGATATTCAAGTGTGCTGTGATTTTCATTGTCTGGATCGTATCATCGATATAGTTGGCCTGCCCAACTAAACCGGCAGCTTCGGTAGAAGCTTTCTTCAAGTTAGACTTGATAGTTGCAAATTCTGATGCAGTGGCTGGGTCTAACTTAGTTGCACGAGTACTTGTAAAGTATACATTTTCATGATTTACATTCTTTAAAGTACCGACACTGCCACCTTCACAGAAAGATTCATAAATATAATTACCATTTGTTTCAGATATTTCATTATTATTCGCACGATAAATACCAATCATAACTGGAACATCTGCAAGTTTTTTCTTCTTTGAACGGATATATTTGTATGCTTTCTTAACACACTGCTGGGCATAGCTTCTTAACTTTTCATCACTTAAAGTAATTGCAGGAGAAGAAAGCTTTCCATCAATCTGTTCCTTAGGATCAAGAATAATAGCAACACTTATACCTTTCAAGGCATAACTAGAACCACTCTTCTTATAATAATCCTGTTCAGTGATATTAGACACAAGTACAGGGCTTTGTAAGCCTTCATATGTCTTACCACTTTCTATCTGTAATGTATCAGGATATTTCTTATCTTCTTCTTTAGTTCCTGCAGCATCTCTTTTTAATAGATTATTGTAATCAGTTGGTGTTAATTGTAATCCTTCTGATAAATAATAATCATTTGTTGAGAAATGCTTTGTTGAAAGAATCTGCAATCCTGAACCAATAGTAACTAAATCCTTTGTATTACTGAAGTTTAAATAGAACTTCTCACTATTCTTAGAACGACCATTGTTGATCATGTTGTAGTAATTACCATCAAATGTCTTTGCAGATGATTCTTTTGTACTATTTGATGTTTTTACAGTTTTGCTGGAGCATCCTGTCGCAAGAACGAGCATGATACTAACAAGAGCTTTTAAAAATTTTTTCATAGTCCGCTAGCCTCCTTAAATGCTGATTCGTTCATGATTGAAATACCAAGATCAACTGCTTTTGTATATTTAGATCCTGGATTTTCCCCAACAATCACTAAATCTGTTTTCTTTGATACACTTCCTGTGACATTCGCACCCTGGCTTGTTAAATAGTCTTTAATCTGCTTTCTAGTCATAAGTGTAAGTGTCCCAGTAATTACGACTGTCTTATCTCTAAATGGATTACCACCTGTATCACGTACCTTTAAATAATCCATATTTAAACCTAATTCTTTCAAATGAGCAATCATTTCTAGATTACGTTCATTACGCTTAAATGCTGCAAGAGAAGACGCAATTGTATCCCCTACATCCTTGATGCTTGTTAATTGTACATAATTCGCATTAAGAAGTGCATCCATAGAACCAAAATGATATGCAAGTGTATCTGCCATCTTAGCTCCTATGCCCTTAATACCAAGCCCAAATAGGAGTTTTTCTAAAGAATTAGCTTTACTATTCTCGATTGCCTCTAGTAGCTTATCCATGGATTTCTTTCCAAAACCTTCAATATCCATGATTTCTTTTTCATGTATATCCACATGATATATATCTTCAATACATGTCACAAAGCCTAAGTTATAGAACTGTTCGATGATCTTATCACCGAGTCCATCAATATTCATTGCTTCACGGCTGGCAAAATGAATCAGCTTTTCAATCTTCTTTGAATCACATTCTTCATTCATACAATAATAAGCTGCTTCATTAGGTTTTCTTACAAGTGGTGAACCACATTTAGGACATACTGTAATCATCTTAAAAGGTATTTCATGACCTGTACGTCTTTCTTTAATAGAAGAAACAACTTCTGGAATAACATCCCCTGCTTTTCTTACAATAACATCATCACCAATACGAATATCCTTACGGATACAATTGTCTTCATTATGAAGTGTCGCACGCTGTACGAGTGAACCTGCCACACGTACTGGTTCTAGCACTGCATTAGGTGTAATTTGTCCTGTACGTCCAATTGTAAAAACAATATCTTTAAGTTTAGTAATAACCTCTTCTGCTGGGAACTTGTAGGCAATCGCCCATTTAGGTACTTTTGCTGTATAACCAAGTCTTCTTTGTGAATTAAGATCATTAACCTTAATAACAACACCATCAATATCATATGGAAGTGTTGGTCTGAGTTTTGCAACTTCTTCAATATAGTTCCATACTTCTTTAATGTTCTTGCATTTACGTGTATAAGGATTTGTCTTAAATCCAAGAGCCTTGATCTTTTCTAAGCATTCATAATGTGTTGTTGCATTAAGTTGTGATGCTTCTGGCACATGATACAAGAAGGCATCCAGTCCTCTTTTTGCCGCTATACGACTATCTAATTGTCTAATACTACCTGCTGCTGCATTACGACAATTCGCAAAGAGAGGAAGACCTGCTTCAGTACGCTCTTCATTTAATCTTTCTAATGCCTTTTTAGGCATGATGATTTCACCACGTACTTCTAGTGGTCCATTAAAATCAATATGTAAAGGGATAGAACGAATAGTCTTAACGTTATGGGTGATATCTTCACCAATCGTTCCATTTCCTCTTGTTGCACCATATTGTAATACACCATCCTGATATACAAGTGATACAGATAAACCATCAAGTTTCAGCTCACATATATATTCAGGATTAGGAATTACATCTGTAACTCGATCATTGAAGGTATAGACTTCATCTTCATTAAAGATATCTCCAAGAGACATCATCATACGCTGATGTGTTACCTTCTTGAAACCTTCTAAGACCTCTCCTCCTACTCTCTGGCTTGGAGAATCTGTTGTAATCCAAGCAGGATTGGCCTGTTCAATTCGGATGAGTTCTTCCATTAAACGGTCATATTCCTGGTCAGTGACAGTAGGAGTATCCTGTACATAATATTCATAGTTATATTTATTTAATAAGGCTTTTAATTCATTAAGTCTTTCAAATGACATCTTACTCATTCCTTTTCTTTTCGTATTATAACAAAATTCTCTTCATAATAAAACTTAAAAATCAGTTTGATAAGCGCTTTAAAGCATGATGATTTCCCATTAAGGTCTTGATTCCATGAGGAACTTCAAAGGCAACATCGACAAGTGGTCCATTGACTTTGACAACAACACCCTTACCAAATATATCATGGTTGACTAAATCTCCCACCTTCCAGTCACTTACACCATTATCTCCAATTAAATCTGTGTAAGATTCATGAACATAATTACGTGTCTTAAACTTTGAAGGTCTTCCGACATGTTCGACATGGTCACGACCTATTTCATCTACAAATCGAGATGTCACCTTAGGAGATTGGGACACAAAGCTAAAGCCTTGGCTATCAGTCAAATAAAGACGTTTTTTAGCACGTGTAAAGGCAACGTAGGCAAGTCTTCTTTCTTCCTCTAATCCCTCATCTCCTCCTTCACTCATTGTTCTTTCAGAAGGGAAAATGCCTTCAGAAAGACCTGATACAAAGACATAGTCAAACTCTAGTCCTTTAGCCATATGAATACTCATAAGTGAGACATAGTCACCTGTCTTTTCTTCATCCTGAGATGTATAGAGAGCAATATCCTGTAAATATGATTCAAAATCAGGTGTTTCTGGATGAGTATTGACATAAGTATCAATAGAATTCTTTAACTCCATTAAGTTTTCAATACGGTTATCTTCCTGCCCATCCTTCATCAGTTTCAAATAACCTGTATCCTTTAATAGATCTTCATAAATATCAGCTAAGCTCTTATCAGAAACTCTTGCTTTCTCAATCACTTCTACAAGTTCTTTGAGTCCTTTTTTAGCTTTACCACCTATACCTGTTTCATCTAAGAAGAAGCAGACTGCTTCATAATTAGAGATTCCATGTCTTGAGGCTGTAAGGGTGATCTTTTCTAAAGTCTTCGCACCAATTCCTCGAGATGGTGTATTGACGACTCTTTCAAATGATAAATCATCACCCATAACGACTAATCTAATATAACTTAAAGCATCTTTGACTTCTTTACGATTAAAGAATTTTAATCCACCAAAGATCTTATAAGGAATCTGTCTGCGAATCATTTCCTGTTCAATAGAACGAGATAAATAATTCGCACGATAGAGTACCGCAATATGGGATTCAGATACACCGGATTGTGTGATCTTCTGAATTGTATCACAGATATATTTTGATTCTGCATCTTCACTTACTGCTGCATAATGAATAACTTTATCTCCTTCTTCTAATTCAGAGAATAAGTCTTTTTCTAATCTGTTCTTGTTTTTCTTAATGAGATTATTAGAGATATCAAGGATTGTTTTAGTAGAACGATAATTCTGATCTAGTATAACAGTTTTAACGTTTTGATAGTCTTTATCAAAGTTCATGATATAGTTCACATCACTGCCTCTAAATGAATAGATTGTCTGGTCTGGGTCTCCTACAACACAGACAATAGAATCCTGGGCAAAGTAATGAATAAGGTTGTATTCAATAGAACCAACATCCTGGAATTCATCTACATGGACAAATTGATAACGTCTAGACCATCTTGATACAATATCAGGATTATCCTGGAAGATCTTTAATGTATTGATTAAAAGGTCATCAAAGTCCATCATATTATGATCTTCTTTATATTTTTCATACATGGCATAGATTTCTGCTTTATGTTTTTCTCCTGGCATATTACCAGCGAGCTGCAGGGCTTTAGCAGGAGAAACAAAGTTAACCTTATATGAAGAAATATAGTTGATCATAGATTTGATACTGATTGATTTCTGATCTATTTCTTTTTCTTTATATAACTTTTTAATGAGTGATTTCTGATCTTCTTCATCCATAATAATGAAGTTATGAGGATAGCCAATGGCAGTAGAGTGTTGTCTAAGTACTCTGACACATAAAGAGTGGATCGTACAGATTGTTGTACCTAAAGATGTACCTAGAATGTTTTCTACTCTTGTTTTCATTTCATTGGCTGCTTTATTAGTAAATGTGATAGCGAGAATGTTATGAGGATTGACTCCTACTTCTTCAATTAAATATGCTATACGATATGTGACAACACGTGTCTTACCTGAACCAGCACCCGCAATGATTCTTAGGTGTCCATCTAGATAAGTGGCTGCTTCTAATTGTTTAGGGTTTAATAATTGACTAAGTTCCATATTTGTAATCCTCCATTCGCATCCTCTAATATAACATAAAAAAGAGTGCTTAGCACTCTTTATTTATATTGATGGGATTTTCCGATAATATCAGTGATATTTTCAATACCCATTGCATCTAGTTCATCATTCATTTCCTGAATAATACGAGGACATGCATATGGATCTACTAAGTTAGCACAACCAACCTGTACAGCACTTGCACCTGCAATCATCATTTCTATTGCATCTTTACCAGTAGAAATACCACCCATACCAATAACTGGAATATTAACTGCCTGAGATACCTGATAAACCATTCTTAAAGCGACAGGGAAGATTGCTGGTCCTGAATAACCACCTGTCTTATTCGCAATAATAGGCTTACCTGAATGGATATCAAAACGCATACCAACAAGAGTATTGATCATTGAGATACCATCAGCACCCGCTTCTTCTACTGCTTTCGCAATTGCGACTATGTCAGTGACGTTTGGAGATAGTTTGACATATAATGGCTTATTGATCACTGCCTTAACTGAACGAGTGACTTCTGCAGCCATGGCAGGATCAGTACCTATTGCCATACCACCTGCATGAACATTAGGACAGCTGATATTAAGTTCTAATGCGCCAATACAGTCTTCTTTAGTTAGTTTTGCAGCAGTCTGTACATAATCATCTACACAGCTGCCACCAATATTCGCAATAGCTTTTCCTGAATAGACTTCTCTTAGTTTAACTAATTCAGTCTTGATGACTTCATCAACACCTGGGTTCTGTAAACCAATCGCATTAAGTAAACCAGAAGGTCCTTCCGCAATACGTGGAAGTGGGTTACCATAGCGTGGTTCAAGAGTTGTCCCCTTTAAGCTCATAGAGCCTAATACATTAATATCATAGAACTTAGTAAATTCATAACCAAATCCAAAAGTACCACTTGCTGGAATAACAGGATTCTTCATATCAAGTCCTGGTAGTTTTACATGTAAATTAGCCATTGATAATCACCTCGTCTGAAGAAAGAACTGGTCCTTCTACACAAATTCTCTTATATGGTTTAGTTTTTACTTTACATGAACATCCCATGCAGGCCCCAAAGCCGCATCCCATTCTTGCTTCAAAAGAAAGAGAACCATTGTCTGGGAAGTTCTTTACTAATGCATCCAACATTGGTTCTGGACCACATGCATAGTAATGATCAAAAGTTAAGTTATTTTCTTTAATGGCATCAATAACAGTACCCTTAGTACCATAAGAGCCATCCATTGTAGAAATATAAGTAGGACAAAGTTTCTTGAATTCTTCTTCATAGAACACATCATAAGAACCATTGAATCCAAGTACTGCAGTCACCTTTACACCTTTTTCAATAAGTCTTTTTGCTAGACCATACATAGGTGGTGTACCACTTCCCCCACCTACGACAATCACTTCATTATAATCAGTATCAATAAAACCATTACCTAAACCGATTAACACATCTAGCTTTTCACCTGGTTTCTTTTCTGAAAGAATCTTAGTTCCTTCACCTCTAATACGATAAATAAGCTTAATATGTGTATCATCATAATCTAAGATACTCATTGGTCTTCTTAAGTATGGCTGAAGTGAGTCGTTGATCTTAATATTGATGAACTGACCAGGTGCTGTAATAAAACGAGCCCCTTCTCCTTCAAGTTCCATTTCAAATAGACCAGGAATTAATTCTTTATTGTAGTTGATTGTAAGAAAATCCTGATAGTTCTTCATGTTATTCCTCCACTAATAATTGTCCATCGACAATATTCATAATTAATGCACCTTTTACTTTCCATCCTAAGAAAGGTGTATTGCATGCTTTAGACTTTAAGTCTTCTTCTTTGATTGTATATTCCTTATTCAAGTCAAATGCACATAGATCTGCCTTCATACCTTCTTCAATAGAAGCATCTAAATTTAATGTCTTAGCAGGTCCAGTAGTAAGACAATCAAGAACTGTCTCTAATTTAATTAATCCTTCTTCTACAATATATGTATAAATAAGTGGGAAAGCATGCTGTAAGCCAATGATTCCAAATGGTGCTTTATCAATTGGTTTACTCTTTTCATCTCTTGCATGAGGAGCATGGTCTGTCGCAATAACAGTAATGACTCCATCATTCACTGCCTTGATGATTGCATCACGGTCTTCTTTTGTACGAAGAGGTGGATTCATCTTATAGTTAGGATGACAATCCTGAATGTTATCTTCTGTCAAAATTAAATGATGAGGTGATGTTTCACCACTAACTCTTTCACCACGTGCACGACTTGCACCGAGTAAGGCCACTGTTTCTTTTGTAGAAATATGACAGATATGATATCTATTGTGAATTTCATCTACAAGATGTAAATCACGATCTACCTGTTTATATTCACTTGCACTATTGATACCAATTAAGCCATGTTCTTTCGCATAATGACCTTCATGAATACATCCACCATGTAATTCTGATTCGTCTTCACAATGAGCAACAATGATAGAATCAAGAGCTTTTGCACGGGTCATAGCTTCCTTCATCTTTTCATCCTTCTGGACACCTTTACCATCATCAGAGAAACCAAGCACAATAGGCTGTTTGATATTTTCTTCCATATCAACAACCTTCTGGCCTTTGAGTTCTTCTGTAATCGCACTATAGGTATATGTTTTTACCTGTGCATCCTTTTCACAACGTTTAGTGAAGTCTTCAATAGTTTCCTTGTCATCCATACAAGGTAATGTATTGGCCATTGCAACAATAGTACCATATCCACCATAAAGTGCAGATGCACTACCTGTAGAAATAGTTTCTTTATGTTCAAAGCCAGGTTCACGAAGATGTGTATGGATATCAATAAAGTTATGAGATAAAAGTGCTCCATGAAGATCAATGACTTGATCTGCTTCTTCATTACATGCACCAATCTTCTTGATGATGCCATCTTCAATCAATACATCTGTATCACTAAATGCTTGATGACGATACAAATGTGCATTCTTTAATAATAAACGCATAATCTACCCCCTGTATTTTTCTATTAGTTTTTCTTCAACACATGCCGGTACAAGTCCTTCTACACTATGTTTATGAGATACGATTTCTTTCACAAATGAAGAAGATACAAATGTATAAGCAAGACGTGTCATTAAAAAGACAGTTTCAATGCCGTCATCTAAATACTGGTTTGTAAAGCACATGAGAGACTCATAGTTATAGTCTTCTGTTGCACGTAAACCACGCACTAATACCTGTGCCCCTACTTCCCTTGCATACTCTACAGCAAGACTACTGCTTTCGTCAATGACAACATTAGGAAACTGCTTCGTTGCTTCTCTTAACATCTCCATACGTTCTTCTACAGTAAATAAGCATGTCTTATGTGGATTAATAAAAATAGTCACATAAAGTACATCATACATCTTAGATGCACGTTCAATAATATCAAGATGGCCATTGGTCACAGGATCAAATGTCCCTGTATATACTGCTTTTATCACATTGCAGCCTCCTCGTATTTCACAATCTGTAAACAAGTAATACCATAATTATTTTCTTTAATGAGTCTAAATGGTGCTTCATATTCAAGCTTCTCTTCAGTTAAGTCTTCTACCACAATAATACAGCCATCCATCAAATTTCCATTATCCTTTAATGTATGAATAATATCCATATTAACTTTCATACCATAAGGTGGATCTAATAATACAAGACTAAACTTGATTCCTTCTTCCTTAAAAGTACCTAAAGCTTTACGATAATCAGCCTTTATTACATGCGCATTTGTAATCTTTAAACTATTAATATTTTCTCTAATAACCTGAAATGCCTTATATTGTTTATCCACAGCATAAAGTTCATCCATTCCTCTACTTAATGCCTCTATACCTAGACCCCCACTACCTGCAAATAAATCAAGACAAATTCCTCCATCAAAATAAGGACCAATCATGTTATAAAGATTCTCTTTATTTTTATCTGTCGTAGGACGAGTTAATTTTGTAGGGACAGCCTTTAACTGTCTACTTTTATATTTACCTGCTATAACGCGCATAACTTCTCCCAATCCTTCCCTTTGCGAGTTCATCACTGATATCATCAAAGACAATATCTGTAATTTCATCTAACATCTTATTGAGTTCACTATAAGACTCTAAATAAGCATTCATCTCTGGCAAACGATATAGTTCTCTTCTTATATCTGTGATACGTTGTTGGATATGACTCGTATCACAATAGCTGCCAAAGCGTGCAAGATCTTCCTTTTCTTCCTTAAGTCTATTCATCTCATTCATCAAAGATTTAACATCTGGATGATCAAATACACTTAAAGAAGAGTGATAGTTTTTAAAACATTCTTCTTCTTTAATTGCATCAATAAGTTCTTTTATTGAGTCATAAATCATAATGATTTCTCAATTGCCTCCTGCTTCTTTTCACGATTATATTTCGCAATAATAGCCTGAGCTATACCAATTCCTATTAAAGCAACTAAGGTAGATGTACCACCTGCACTAATTAATAGGAGAGGCACACCAGTCATCGGAATAAGTCCTGATACACCACCAACATTAACCATTAAATGAACAAAGAAATAACTTGCAATTCCAATAAGTGTTAATTTTTCTCTTGAATCCTTAATCGCAAAAGCATATCTAAAGAGTCTATAAATAATAATAGAATAAGGAATAAAGAAGGCTGCAAAACCTACAAGCCCTAATTCTTCTACAATAATAGATGAAATAAAGTCACTCTGTGCTTCTGGGATATAACCAAATTTCATAATAGAGTTTCCAAACCCACGACCAATCAAGCCACCATTTGTATATCCTACAAAACCATTGATGATCTGATAGTTAGTACCATAGATATCTTTTAATGGATTCAGCCATGATGAAATACGTGCCATCTGATGACTCTTTAAGAAAAAATTATGAAACAGAATAAAGATAAGCACTAGAAACAATACTCCAACTAAGCCAATAATCTTAAAGGGACGATAGTATTGAGATGGTGTCGCAAAGAATAGGCATGTTGCCATAACGAATAATATCAAACCACTTCCCATATCCTTCTGTACCTTCCAACAGATTAAAAATGCGAAAATGACAAGAAAGGCTGGAAAGAACACACAGACAACTGCTTTACGCCAGATAAGTTTATTTCTTTTCTCTTTTGATAAGCGTGGAGAAATACGTATCTGATCTGGTAAGACGCCAAATATATAACTCAATAATATAATCAAAGTCAGTTTCATAAACTCTACAGGCTGAATAGTAAATGGTCCTATCTTGATCCAGGCATGAGAATTATTGATTGTCCACATTAAACAGGCAATCATCAAAATAATACAAATACCATAAGTGACAAGCATTAATGTTTCTGATATACGACGTGTTTTATAGGCACGCGCAAATAAGAACATAAAACCTAAGCCTACTATAACGAATAAACATTGTTTCAATAGGTTTTTAGTCGCAAAATTAGAGCCTTCACTTGCCGACATACCTACAGAAGCATCTCCAATCATCACAATCCCAAATAATGCGAGAAAAATCGTACAGGCATAGATTGTTTTATCTGTACCAGTACGTTTAAACATCATTTGTATCTTCTTGATGAAGTTCATAGTTTAACCCACTCTTCTTCCTGAGAACGTTTAAATACTTTATAAATAGAGTAGCCAGATGCTTCTTCAAAAGCTTTATCTAATTGTTTTTGTAATGCTTTTGAATCTGCAATAGACGTAAATGCACGGTAATGTTCCATGAATTCTTTAGAACTTATACCTTCTTCATAAGCCTGTTCTACTGCATTATATAACCCAACAACCTCGATAATTTCTTCTGTTGACCAATCTGGTTCTAATGGATAATCATACATGTTAAAATACCTCCTATGTTAAAAATATTATACATGAAATAGGCTTAAAAGAAAATAGGGTATACATAATTGGAAAAAGCGAAGGAGTCTGTTATAATGACACAGAGGTGAAACGAAGAATGTTAAGCATGAAAAATGTAATCGATGATAAAAATCCTTTAATTCGTGAGAAATCTAAAGAAGTATCTTTACCATTAAGTGATGAAGATCGTCATACTTTAATGGAAATGTATCAATATCTTGTAGATTCTCAGGATGAAGAAAAAGCTGAAAAGTATGATTTAAGACCAGGTGTAGGTATTGCGGCTATTCAGATTGGTATTCCAAAAAGAATGTGTGCAATTTATATTCCTTCTGTAGATGAAGAAGGTCATATTGTAAAGTGTGATCAGTGGGCACTTGTTAATCCACGTATTGTCGCAAATGCAGTGAAAGTGGCTTATTTAAAGAATGGTGAAGGATGTTTATCTGTTCCTGAAGATCAGCCAGGTATTGTACCTAGAAGTGCTAAAGTGACTGTTAAGGGATATGATGCCTTAACTGATCAAGAAGTGACTATTGTTGCAAGAGGCTTTACAGCTATCTGCTTACAGCATGAATTAGATCATTTTGAAGGTATTCTTTACTATGATCATTTTAATAAAGAAGATCCAAAAGCACCTATTCCAAATGCGATGGTGATTGAATAATACTCCTTCGGGAGTATTTTTTTATGCATTAAAAAAGACAGCTTCACGCTGTCAATAATAATTTCTACATATATTAATCATATCATCTACATAGATGACACCGCCATTGATCGCATTATCTGATAAATGGGCATGAAGTTCTATTGGAAGTTTACAGCAGTATTGTTCACGCATAAGCGGAAGATCCTGCTTCATACATAAATCAGACATATCATCTAATGCCTTTGATGAGAACATGAATGTAGAAAATAAAGCAATATTCTTTACATAGTGACGATCAAGCTGCATAATGAATTGTTCCACTTCCTTTGGTTTACCAAAGCATGGACAATCGAATCCTAATACAAGAAGATCAACATGGGCATGGAAATCAAAGTCCTGAAAGGAAATTGCCTGTGTTCTTGCAGTTTTTGCCATCTGTGATGCAAGAATATGTGCATATTTACTTGTATGACTGTAGACAATCGCAATATTCATAGACTCACCTCTTGTATAAAGTATATCAACGCTTTATGAACTATAGAAGAACTTCTGTCTTTTTCTTTTAGTAATATAAAGAATAATGTAAGCTGAAACAAATCCTCCAATCATACCACTTACATGACCGGATAATGATATTGTCGGAACAACAAAAGAAATAAATAACATCAATAAGACATTCATTCCTAAGTTTCTTGCAATATCGCGAAGTTGTGTAGGATAGAACAAATAAAGTGCACCGATAGCACCAATGATTCCAAAGATTACACCACTCACACCACCACTTACTGTATGGGCTCCAATGCCCAATAATAAATATGCAATATAAGGAAGACCAGTGGTAGAAAGCATGGATACAAGTATGACTATCAAATACTTTTTAGAACCCATCAAATATTCTACAAAACAACTGAGATTATACATAGAATAACAATTCACTACTATATGCATTAATCCAAAATGAATAAAGTTTGCAGTAATCAAACGATAATATTGATGAGTAACTTGAACATAGTATGGATTAAACCCTCCGCAAGCTAAGCCCTGCATCGCATTCATATCAATACTAAATAATAAGGTTGTTCCTATATAAGTAAGTATACATAATGCAAGTAGTGTATAAGTAACAGGATATTTTTTTATATTATTCATGTTTATCCTCTATGAATTCAAATATTGTCATTTGATCAATACTTGGATCATCTTTCTTAATAACTGTTTCATGATTATCTAATATTTCAGCTAAAGTAACTTCTGATTTTAAATCTTCATCAGTAAAATGGGCCTCTCCCATTTCAATAAGTCTAATATTACCACTATAATCCAATGTTTCATAAACAAGCTGTCTTGTCCAATGAGAATGGATATTCTGAATAGAAGTAAACCAGACAGGACCACTACCAATATGCGTACCTGTTACTATCTGGGCAAAGACCATACCACATATATAAAGATTCTTATCTAATGCATGAGTAACATCAAATAAAGCATATGGATCATTGGCAGTCATAATAACTAATTTATTCTGTTTAATATATTTAGAATACAGTCTAATCTTATCAAACATATGATCTGCGACAAATAATACCGCATTCCCGTTATTAGTCAGCTGTGTTCTTAGGGCAAGTTCTTCTACACCCTTAGAACCACCAACGACAACAATATAGCCTTCCTTTGAAATTTTTTTCATAATTTCTTTAGTGACATGACGCATTGTCTTGTTCATCATCTGTGGACCAGCAACTGATATATTAACACCATAACTTAAAGATAAATCACCTATATAGCTAATGACTAAAGGCATCTTAGTCCCTAATACTCTTAGACTTGCAGGATAATCTTCTTCATAGATAGTTGTGACACCAATATCCTGGTTTTCTAAATTCTGCAGTGCATAAAAAAGATCTGGTAAGAGCTTTTGTCTCTTTTCTATCTTATGAGCTGTAAATTCATCTAAACCTATGATCTGGGTTAATGTATCAATACTCATCCCTGTAATCATACTTGGTTCTTTATGGGCTGATTTTAATTTTTTCTCTATTTCCTGCCACTCCTGTGTACTTATAGGCTGCGTGGAACTTGGAATCAAATCACCACAGCATAATATTAAGGCAAGACTGTTTAATGTAAGTTGTAATTTCATATTCTTATATTCCTGCTTAAATGTCATTATATCATATAATTTTGACATAAAAAAGTGGCCGTTCATAAGAACGGCCTAGTGAAAGGATAAGTAGTTATTACAAAATACCCATTTTTTCTTTTACAGCAGCCTGAGCAGCAGCAAGTCTTGCGATTGGTACACGGTAAGGTGAGCAAGATACATAAGTTAATCCAATCTTATGGCAGAATTCTACTGTCTTTGGATCACCACCATGTTCACCACAGATACCAAGTCTGATATTAGGACGAGTTGATCTTCCCTTTTCAGATGCAATCTTCATTAATTCACCAACGCCTTCCTGGTCAACAGTAGCGAATGGATCATGTTCATAGATATTCTTAGAATAGTAATCGCCTAAGAACTTAGCAGCATCATCTCTTGAGAAACCGAATGTCATCTGAGTTAAGTCATTAGTACCAAATGAGAAGAATTCAGCTTCAGTTGCAATCTTATCAGCTGTGATTGCAGCTCTTGGAATTTCAATCATAGTACCAACTTCATATTTCATATCTAATCCGCTTTCAGCAATTAACTTATCAGCAGTCTTAACAACTACATTCTTAACATACTTTAATTCTTTAACATCACCAACTAATGGGATCATGATTTCTGGAGTGACTGGATGTCCTGTTTCCTTAGTTACGTTGATTGCAGCTTCGATGACAGCTCTTGTCTGCATTTCAGCAATTTCTGGATAAGTAACAGCAAGACGGCATCCTCTGTGACCCATCATTGGGTTGAATTCTTTTAATGATTCTACTCTTTCCTTTAATGCTTCGAAAGTCATACCTAAGCTTTCAGCTAATGGTTTGATTTCTTCATCAGTATGAGGTAAGAATTCATGTAGAGGTGGATCTAAGAAACGGATATTAACACTATATCCATCCATAGCTTTGAATAATTCTTCAAAGTCTCCTCTCTGGTATGGAAGAATCTTTTCTAATGCTTCCTTACGAGTTTCTACATCTTCTGCAGTGATCATTCTTCTGAAGTTGAAAATTCTTTCTTCTTCGAAGAACATATGTTCAGTACGGCATAATCCGATACCTTCAGCACCAAATGTAGCAGCCTGTTTAGCATCTCTTGGAGTATCCGCATTAGTTCTTACTAATAATTTTCTTTCTTTATCAGCCCAAGCCATGAATGTTTCAAAATCACCACTAATTGCAGCAGGAACAGTCTTGATCTTCTGAGCAAATACTTCACCAGTAGAACCATTTAATGATACATAATCACCTTCAGTTAATACTGTACCATCTGGTAATGTTAAAGTCTTCTTATCTTCAGAAACTCTTAATACTCCACAACCAGCAACACAGCAAGTACCCATACCACGAGCAACTACTGCAGCATGAGATGTCATACCACCACGTACAGTTAAGATACCTTTAGCTAAATTCATACCTTCGATATCTTCTGGAGAAGTTTCATTACGTACAAGGATCATATCCTGCACACCATTTGCATGTGCTTCCTGAACATCTTCAGCTGTGAAGTAGATATGTCCAGTAGCAGCACCTGGAGAAGCAGCTAAACCTGTAGCAACAGCCTTTGCAGCCTTGTAGTCTTCTTTATCGAAGTTTGGATGTAATAACTGGTCTAACTGTTTTGGTTCAACTTTTAATAATGCTTCTTGTTCATTAATCATGCCTTCATCAACCATGTCAACAGCAATCTTTAAAGCAGCCTGAGCTGTTCTCTTACCGTTACGAGTCTGTAACATGAATAATTTACCATCTTCAATTGTGAATTCCATATCCTGCATATCTTTATAATGGTCTTCAAGAATATGACAGATTTTCTGGAACTGTTCATAACATTCTGGCATAACTTCATTTAATGTAGCAATTGGCTGAGGTGTTCTGATACCAGCAACAACGTCTTCACCCTGAGCGTTCATTAAATATTCACCGAATAATTTATTTTCACCAGTTGCTGGGTTACGAGTGAAGGCAACACCAGTACCTGACTTATCACTTCTGTTACCATAAACCATCTGCTGAACGTTTACAGCTGTACCCCAAGAACCTGGGATATCATTTAAACGACGATAAGTGATGGCACGGTCATTATTCCAAGAACCAAATACTGCTTCAACTGCAGCTAATAACTGTTCAAGTGGTTCCTGAGGGAAATCAACACCTGCATGTGCTTTATAAGCTTCTTTATAAACTGCAACAACTTCTTTTAAGTCTTCGGCAGTAAGTTCAGTATCGAATTCAACACCTTTTTCTTCTTTAATTGCATCAAATTTATGTTCGAAGTCTGATTTAGGGAATCCTTTTACAACGTCAGCAAACATCTGGATGAAACGACGATATGAATCATATACGAAACGTTCATTTCCAGTTGTTGCAGCAAATTCCTTAGCTACTTCATCATTTAAACCTAAGTTTAATACTGTATCCATCATACCTGGCATAGAGATTCTTGCACCAGAACGTACAGATACTAATAATGGGTTCTTTGGATCACCTAAAGTTCTTCCAGTGATTTCTTCAAGCTTTTTAACGTGTTCAACGATCTGTCCTTTAATATCATCTGAGATCATTTTTCCGTCTTCATAATATTGTGTACAAGCTTCTGTAGTCACTGTAAATCCCTGAGGTACAGGTAAACCGATACCTGTCATTTCAGCAAGGTTAGCACCTTTACCACCAAGGAGATTACGCATATCCTTGTTACCTTCGCTAAATAAGTAAACATATTTTTTCATAACTACTAAATCCTCCTTATGTCTTTTCACTTATTTCATTATACACTTGTAAGGGCTTACTTGCAAACGCTTTCTTTTCTGTAATTGATTACACATTTAAAAAAAGCCCTATATAAGGGAATTATTATTGTTAAAAAAATAACAACATTTTTCTCCTATAGGGCTAAATGATGGATAATCGTAATTAATTGATCAGTTTGTAATGTTTGAAGCATGTCTGGATTTTTAATTATTGTTTCATAAAGAAGATGATGTTTTGTATCATAATCCTCTTTTGAAATAGTAATAACGACTCCTTCAAGCTGTTTCTTAGTGATATGAGTATCATAGATATAGGAATGCTTCACACCTAAAACATGGGATAAATGAGACATATATTGGTTAATATGAGTAGTTCCTAGATGAATCACTGTGTCACAATGCAAAGATAAATAGCGTGAAGCCATATCAGATACGATCAAAAGACCACCCTTTTTATTAAACTCATGCATGATGCGATACTGAGAAGCATGATTCATAAATTGATGAATCACAAAATTGACATTCAGTTTTTCAGCATAATAAAGAATATCTTCATAGCTTTCTACAAATATAACCTGTTTCTTTTCTGTATTGAAATATGGTTCTTTACATAAGAAATGTGTACATTCTACCTTAGAAGAATCAGCATGCAATGTAGTATGAATATTTTTCTTTAAGAAATCATGATGATGAAGTCCATAAAGAATACTTGAACAGTCTAAAGGAAGACGTTTCTTGATTTCCTTTATTTCTCTTATTTCTTCACTAGAAAAGCTATGAGAATCCTGATAAATGAGATATGAGACAAAGTTAGTATCTATCACCTGTCTTCTCATATATTCTAATAGTTTAGTAGGCGTAGTAAAGAGTATGTCAATACCCTTATAAATTGTCTGGCATTCTTCAAATGTATTGGTACCAGGATAAGATGTAATAAAACGATATTGTGTGTATTTATTATATTCTTTCATATCAAAAGAAGATGATAATAACTCTTCTTTATGCCCAAGCAAGATAATCTGTGTTTTCTCTTCATGAATCATAGATGCAAGTAAGGGTGGAATAATGGATAACAGACGATCTTTGGAAGAGTCAACATTTAAGATAAAAGATTGACTCTTTTCAATAAGTCTATACGATTTCTTCTGGATTATTCCAGGCGCAATCATTCCCATATCACCTAATGCATGAATAACCTCATCGGGCCATTTATATTTAATAAATTTCTTCATTATTTCGATAAGATATATTGTCTCACTTTAGAAATAAAATAGAGAGAACCTGTAATAAATACAACACCTTTATGACTATAAGCCTCATCTACTGCATGTTTCCAGTCTTCATCAATCTTCACTGGGAAGTCTTCTGCAAGAGCTTTGGCAGTTGCACGACGAGGATGATCAAACTGAGTAACAGTAATATCCTTTGATAAAGATAATAATGTTTCTAACATATGATGAGTATCCTTATCTCCTAGTGCGGAAAAGATGATTTTAATATCACTAAAATCACGGGCACTTTCAAAAAAGGCATCCATTCCTTCTCTATTATGTGCACCATCTAGGATAATTAAAGGATTTTGATGAATTGTTTCAAAACGTCCTTCCCATACTGCATCATGCATACCTTTTTCTAGATCTGCATCCTTAAATGGGAATTCTTTTCTAATATATTCTAATATATTAATCGCAAGTGCACTGTTAGTAACCTGATAATGTGCTGAAGTAGATAAAGATATATGATAACCATGATAATCATAAGAAATAGAAGCACCATAATAGACACGTTTAGGTTTTCTTATTTCTATAACATAAGAATGATGCTTATGAGCTTCTTCATAGAAGACTTCTAGACATTCCGGTCTTCTTTCAGCTGTCATATAAGGAATACCACGTTTAATGATTCCTGCTTTACTTCTTGCAATACTCGCATATGTATTTCCTAAGAAGTTTATATGATCTAAACCAATATTTGTATTGACTGTAAGTATTGGTGAAATGATATTAGTAGCATCTAGTGTCCCACCAAGCCCTACTTCAAATAAGGCAATATCTACACCCTGTTCAATAAAATACATGACTGCGATAAATACTTCTATTTCAAACTTAGAAAGCTCATAAGCCATCCAATCATCCATATAACGATTCGCATATCTTACAACAGTCGCTTCATCAATTGGTTCATCATTCACACGAATAATATCTAAACGATTTACTAAAGCAGGAGAAGTAAACGTACCTACCTTATAGCCTGCACATTTTAATACTTCTTTTGTATAGTTAGTTGTAGAACCCTTCCCGTTTGTACCACCAATATGAACACATGTTAATTTAGTTTGAGGATCATAGAAATCATACATAAAGTTCTTAAAGTTTGTGAGAGAATAAACTCGATCCTTTTGTGCTTCAATAAACGCTAAAACCTGATCATAATCAATAAAACGAGGTAGTACAGGAATTGTCTTCTTCAATAAATAACGACCATTAGATTCTACATCTACACTATAATCGTGCTGCTTAAAGAAAGATACATGTTCTTCATCTGTATAAGCAGTTAGTTCTTTTGTAACAAATCTTTCAGCAAGTTCAAGTAGTTCTTCTTGTACAAGAGTATCCTGATAATCTTCTGATACATAAACAAAAGATATATTAGAAAGATCTAAGAGTTCTAGTATGCCTACAATCACTTCTCCACTGTAGGCTAAAAAGATCATCTTGCAGGGATCTTTTAAAGTTCTTGATGTTTCATAATAATCTTTCGCAAGAAACTGGACAATTGCGTCTATATCTTCTTTTGTTGCAATCTTATATTCAAAATTTTCATTCATTTATATCACCTGTTGATATCTTAAAGTAAAAAGGATGGTTTGACCATCCTTTTTTTCTCAATTATTAGATTTTCTCAAAACGATCAACGTCAACTACAAATACTGTTGCCCCACCAACAAGTACATCTACCATGATTGGTGTAAAGAATTCACCCATTTCAGTAGGTGGTACTGTAGGTTCCTTTTCTACACGTTTCTTTGCATTGGCTTTAATGATTTCAATAGCGCTATCTACCTTATCATCATTTGTTCCTATAAAGAATGTTGTATTACCTTTCTTTAAGAAACCTCCTGAAGTAGCAAGCTTTGTAACAAAGAATCCACCTTCAGTTAAAGCGCTCTGGACAGTTGAACTGTCATCATTATTCACAATCGCAATTATCAGTTTCATACTATTGACCTCCTAATACGAATTAGTTTGTACATATATTCTAGCATATTCAAAGACAAAAATACACACATATTATATAATGGCTCATGGTGATTTATATGAGTATACAAGAAAAGTTAATAAAGTGGTATGAAGTCAATAAACGTGATCTTCCTTTTAGAGATATTAAAGACCCTTATAAAATCTGGGTAAGTGAAATTATGCTGCAACAGACGACTGTCACTGCAGTGATTCCCTATTATAAACGTTTTATTGAAAGATTTCCGGATATAGAAACACTTGCGAATGCAAAAATAGAAGAAGTCTATAAGTATTGGGAAGGGTTAGGGTATTATCGTCGTGCTTTGCATCTTCATAAGAGTGCTAATTTAATGAAAGATACATTCCCTAAGGAGTATAAAGACATTCTCGCGCTTATTGGTGTAGGCCCCTATACTGCAAGTGCTATTATGAGTTTTGCGTATCATAAGCCTTATATTGCGGTAGATGGGAATGCCTTAAGAGTATTGAGTAGATTATATGCGATAGAAGAGAATATTGCGTCAAATAAGACTGTAAAGACAATTACAGATATAGGTAATCAGCTAGTTATTGGTTATGATTCAGCAAAGATCAATCAAGGGATTATGGATTTTGCGAATGCGGTATGTTTACCTGTTCACCCTCATTGTAATGAATGTCCACTCAAAAAGGAATGCATTGCTTATTTGACAAATAAGCAGGACGTACTACCTATTAATATAAAAAAAGTAAATAAAAAAAGTTTATCTTATATTACAGGTATTGTAGTATATGATGATGATGAAGTGATGCTTATTAAAAATAAAAATGGACTGCTAGAAAATATGTATTTACTTCCTCAATATGAAGTAGAGAGTCCTTATTCCTTTATAGAAACGTTTAAAGAAGACTATGGGATCAACTTAGAGGTATTATCGCATTTAAAGGATTTTAAGCATGTATTTACTCATCGTACATGGTATATGCATGTATATGTATTTAAAGCTGATATTCGTTCTATTGACTTCTATACAAAAAATAAGCAGGAGGAATTAACTATTCCTACTGCTCATAAAAAGATATTGAAATATTATGAAGGCTGATTAGAAATAATCAGTCTTATTTGTTCATGTCATATTTTTCAATGATTCTAGCAACAACTGGATGACGTACTACATCAAGTGCTGTTAAGTAAACAAAGGAAATACCTTTGACACCATCTAAGATCTTCATAGCATGTTTGAGACCATTTGTTGTTTGTTTAGGTAAGTCAATCTGAGTAATATCCCCTGTAATACACATCTTAGAGTTAAAACCTAAACGTGTAAGGAACATCTTCATCTGATTGTCTGTTGTATTTTGTGCTTCATCTAAAATAACATAAGCATCTTCTAGTGTACGCCCACGCATATAAGCAAGTGGCGCTATTTCAATAATACCCTTTTCAATTAATTTCTCTGTATTTTCTGCACCTAACATATCATAAAGTGCATCATAAAGAGGTCTTAAGTAAGGGTCAATCTTTTCTTTAAGGTCTCCAGGAAGAAACCCTAGGTTTTCTCCTGCTTCTACAGCTGGTCTAGTGAGAATGATTTTTTGTACTTCATGATTCTTTAATGCCTGTACAGCAAACACTACAGATAAGTATGTTTTACCTGTACCCGCTGGACCAATCGCAAATACCACATCATGATCTTTTAAAGAATGATAGTATTCTAACTGTCCCATTGTCTTAGGATATATGATCTTGCCATGACTTGTACGGGCAATATGAATATCAAATAGAGAATCCATTTTATCAAGCTTACCATTACGTCCTAACTTGATTGCATACACCACATCTCTTTTAGAAATACGTACATCCTTTTTAGTAAGTTTAGCAAGTACCTGAATCACCTTTTCTAATACAGGATCACTATGATCTAAATAAATATCTGTACCACGGACATTGATTGCATTCTCAAATTCATCTTCCAATAAAGCGATATTTTCATCACTTGGGCCACACAACAATTGAATGGCATCTAAGCTATAATCACTTAACTGAATCACTTTTTCCATAAAATCATCCTTTCATTGAAAAAAAGAAGAGTCAGATGACTCTTCTAAAAATAAATCTTATCTACGACGTTTCTTCTGGTTCTTTCTAGCTGCTTCTGATTTCATTTTTCTCTTTAAACCAGGTTTAACATAGAATTCTCTTTTACGAGCTTCAGCAAGGGTTCCTGTTCTAGAAACTTGTCTCTTAAAACGACGTAAAGCATCATCTAAAGATTCATTTTCTCTTACTACTGTCTTTGCCATTGAACTTTCCCCCCTTTACCGCTAAATTCGAATATGATTATACACAATGATTTTTAATAATGCAAGACTTTTTTAACTTTTATTTTTAAGTTTTACATATCATCTTCTAATTGTTCATTATAGAGTTTTTTCGCATATTCCTGAGCGATGAATTTATCTCCAGGATAAGGTGTATTACCCACTAGTGATGTCATGAACTGTTCATGACCTTTTCCTAAAATCAAAATAACATCACCTGGACAAGCTGCATCTATTGCCTGCTGGATAGCATAACGACGATCAGTAATAATCACTGAAATAGGATCAACAATCTGTTCTTGAATCTGTGAACAGATGCCTTCGATATCATCATCTCTTTCATCCTGTTCTGTCAATATGACATAATCACAGTATTTGTTAGCTAAAGCACCGATCTTACTTCTTTTATGGATATCTTTACGTCCTGGTGCACCAAATACTGCAATTAAATGACCATTCCCTTTAACACTATGGACAAACTTGAATACTTCTTCAAAATTATGTGCATGCTGACAATAGTCAACAATAATATGGAACGGCTGTTTAACAGGGACTACTTCCATTCTACCTTCTACTGGCTGAATATATTTAATCGCATTCACAATTTCATCCGGTGTCATTTCTAAGGCATAAAGGGTTGTCAATATTGCAAGAGTGTTAGATATATTAAACGGTGCAATAATAGGAACTTCTACATGATAGTAATGATTTTTAATATAGATATTAAATGCTGAATGATCTATATAATATTCAATCTCACGGGCCATAATATCTGCTTTATGATGAATACCATAGGTTAATATTTTAGCATGATTCGCCATATCCTTATAGTTAGTCGTTAGATAATGATTAAAACGTACTTCATCTGCATTAAGAATGGCATAACCACCTTCTTTAAGCAATCTAAAGAGTTTAACATATGATGTCATCAGGTTATCTACAGTTCCATGGAAGTCCATATGTTCTTCATAAGCATTTGTAAATACCGCAATACTGAAATTAACTGAATCAACACGCTTTAAAGCTAAGCCATGAGAAGAGACTTCTAGAGTAAAGCCCTTCACATTCTCTTTGACCATGTTATAGAAGTTACGATGTAAACAGATAGGATCTGGTGTCGTACCAGTCATCTGCATCATTGTAGGTCCATATTCTATTCCGTTGTTACCTACATAGCCCATCTTTAAATAACGTCCTAGTAATCTTGCGACGACACGGGCTACGACTGTTTTACCACTTGTTCCTGTAACACCTATTCCTGTCATCTTATAGGAAGGATGATCATAGAAGAGATCTGCCACACGATTAAGTTCATCTAAGACATCTGATACCTGAATATAAACAATGCCCTGATAATAACGACGTAACGGCTTAGAATGAACAATACATTTAGCACCTTGGAAGATAGCATCATCGACATATTTATGTCCATCTGTCACAAGACCTTCAATACAGAAGAAGATAGAATCCTTTCTTACATAACGGGAATCGCTATGAATAGATTCAATCTTTATATCACTTTCAACTTTAAAAAGCTCATTAAGCTTCTTCACTAGAAACCACCCCGATTAAATCATAACCTCGATGATCTGTTACCTTTACTTTATAAATATGTCCTTCTTTTAAAGAATGATCTGCAACAAAAACCTTTAAGTAATTAGAGGCATGTCCTACCATGTAGCCATCCTTTTCTTCTTCAATAAGCACTTCTAGTTCCTTATTCATTTCAGATAATGCGAATTCAGTTTTTAATTCATCAGAAAGCTGCAATAGTCTTCTCACACGGTCTTTCTTGACATCTCCTGGTATCTGATTTGGCATTCTATCTGCTGGTGTTCCCTTTCTTCTTGAATAAGGGAAAACATGCAATTGATTGAAATGAAGTTTTTTAATCCAGTTATATGTATCAACGAAGTCTTCTTCTGTTTCTCCAGGGAATCCTACAATGACATCTGTAGTAATAGAGATACCTGGTAACGCTTCTTTAAGTTCAAAATATTTCTTTTCAAATTCAGCTGTATTATAATGTCTTGCCATTCTTCTTAGAATAGAATCTGTACCAGACTGAATAGGAATATGTAAATGATCTACGATAATAGGACTTCTTCCAATAAGTTCAATAATTTCATCACTCACCTGACTCATTTCAATAGAAGAAATACGTAATCTCTTTAATCCCTTGATTTTAGTTGTTAAGTCTACTAATAGATCATAGAAAGAATAATTGTCTAAATCCACACCATAACCTGCTGTATGAATACCAGTTAAGACGATTTCTACAAATCCTCTATCTACAAGTTCCTGAGCCTGTCTTAAAACATCTTCTTTAGGACGAGAACGAACGCCACCACGTGCATAAGGGATAATACAATATGTACAGAAGTTATTACATCCATCCTGAATTTTTAGGAAGGCTCTTGTTTTATTTTCAAATGCATGAATACTTAAGTCTTCAAAACGAGAGACCTTCATAACATTTTCTATTTTCACAATCTGTTTATGTGTCATCTTATATTCTTCTACAAAGTCTACAATAGAAGCACGATGTTGTGTTCCAAGTACTATAGAAACACCTTCTATTTCAGTGATTTCTTCACTTGCCACCTGTGAATAGCATCCCACTACACAGATGACTGCATCAGGATTAGTACGATGTGCCTTACGGATCATCTGTCTTGATTTAGAGTCCCCTGTATTTGTGACAGTACATGTATTAATAACATATACATCTGCAGGAGATTCAAAGTCGATATTGTCATACCCTCTTTTCTTGAATATTTCTAACATCGCTTCTGATTCGTAGCTGTTTACTTTACAGCCTAATGTATGAAAAGCAACTGTTGCCATTGTCTCACTTCACTTTCTTTATTAATTTCTTGTATGTACGATCACTAATTAATTGATGATCATACATGTATTGTATGAACTGTGTATATTCACCATGTTCATAATAAACCACTAATTCTTTTGCATCTTCAATAGATGCCCTGTTAGAATGACGATTATCATCACCAATCACAATACGACAAATCAGTGAATAGTCTTCTTTCACAAATAGATAGATAGCGCCTAATTCTTCATAATAATAGGCAATATGGGATTCGTTTTCATATACTTTTTCTAAGCTGGAAAAAGGTGTATCAAATACAACTGGTCCATAATATCTAAAAGCAGTATCTAGTGTAATTGGCTGATTCTTCACATATTCTGCATGCTGCTTTAATAAGAGAATCTGATAATCATTGATATACCAATTATTGATATCAGGAGAATAGATAGGAATATAAATATCTCGTGAACTTTCTTCATCATAAAAATGAGGGAGTGTTTCTAATACATTCTTTAAATCATTATTAAACATTTTTCTTTTTTCTTCATAGGTAATATATTCAAACATATCATAATGACCTGACGCAAAAAGATTATAGGAACCTTCAATTGCATCTTTTACATCTAGTGCATGCAAAAGGATTTCCATATTGAATAATTCAATTTCTGATTTAACCTTAAAACGAATATTCAAGTCTTCTAATTCTTTTTTATGTTCTTCACAATAATGATATAAGTTTGTTTTATTGTATTTTATATCCCTGCTGTATTTATTAATGACTGCAATAAAGTTCATATTAATCCCCCAATTCTCTTCTATACCCTATAACACTAAGCATATATAAAGGTGCTGTCTCACTTCTTAAAATACGATTACCAATAGAGCATGGCACAACACCCATTGACTGCATCTTTTCTACTTCCTGATGATCAAAACCACCCTCTGGTCCTACTATAATAGTAATAGATGTATGAAGATCATTGAGTGCTTTTGTGAAAGCATGATGTTCCCCATTCTTACTTTCTTCCTCATATGCCACAACATTCACTTCAGATAAATAATCCTTTAATTGTGATAATTGAATAGGAGGTGTAATCTCAGGAACAATCTGTCTATGACATTGTTCACTTGCTTCCTGGGCGATGCGAACAAAACGTTCCTTCTTCTTGTTAAAACGTCCTTCATCCATTTTCACTATACTTCTAGAAGCACGCAAAGGAACTATACGTGTAACACCTAGTTCTGTTGCTTTTTGAATCACAAATTCAAACTTATCACTCTTTGGTAAACCATAAACAAGTGTTACTTCAACATCTAATTCATTATCTTCCTGAAGTTCTTCTTTAATTTGTAGTAAACCCTGCTTTGTATCGATGATTTCACATAAGTAAACATGTTTGTCTTCATCAATACAAATGACATGTTCACCCTTTTCCATACGCATTACTTTAGTAATATGCTTATACATAGAATCATCAGTGATAATGATGTCATTTTGTCTATAATTATTTTTAATAAAATATCTCTGCATAATCATCTCTCTCCTCTAGCATTCTACCATTTTTATGAAACAATGAAAAGAAAAAGAAGATAGAGGGGGTTCTATCTTCTTTCAAACAACTTATGCTTCTCTAGCTATAAATCCATTATCATAGTCAATGACTACATGACTGTTAGCATGGATTGTACCTTTGATTATTTCTCTTGCAAGCATTGTTTCAATATGTGACTGAATATAACGCTTGATTGGACGTGCACCAAATGTGGCATCAAATGCATCTTGTGCAATTCTGTTTTCAGCTGCATCAGTGACTTCTAGAGTAATCTTCTTTTCTTCGAGACGACCTTCAAGTTCATGAATAAACTTATCAATAATCTTATAAACAACACTTGAGTCAAGTGAGTTGAACATAACGATTTCATCAATACGGTTTAAGAATTCAGGTTTGAAGTGCATCTTTAATTCATTATCTACTTCTTTACGTGTTTCTTCATTGTTACCCTGTAACAAGTACTGAGAACCAATATTAGAAGTCATAATGATAATTGTATTCTTGAAGCTGACTACATTACCCTTAGAATCTGTTAAACGACCATCATCTAGAATCTGTAATAAGATATTGAAGACATCTGGATGGGCTTTTTCAATTTCATCTAATAAGACAATACTATATGGAGCACGTCTGACAGCTTCAGTTAACTGTCCACCTTCTTCATAACCTACATATCCTGGAGGAGCACCTAATAAACGAGAGACACTATATTTCTCCATATATTCACTCATATCAATACGTACGATATTCTTTTCACTATCAAAAAGCTGTTCAGCAAGTGTCTTAGCCACTTCTGTCTTACCTACACCAGTAGGACCTAGGAACAAGAATGAACCAATAGGTCTATTCTCATCATTGATACCAGCACGACTTCTAAGTATTGCATCAGTGACTTTAGTAATAGCTTCATCCTGGCCAATAACTCTTTTCTTCATAATATCTTCAAGATGTAATAATTTTTCTTTTTCTGATTCCATTAGCTTAGAAACTGGAATATTAGTCCATCTAGAGATGACTTCAGAAATAGTATCTACAGTGACCTTTTCCTGTAATAAAGCATCATCATTTTCTTTAGCCTGATATTCTTCTATCTCTTTATTAATAGCTGGAATAGTCTGGTATTTAATTTTAGAGGCTTCTTCTAGGTTACCCTGAGATTCAAACTGTGCCATCTGTGTTTCTAAACGCACTTTTTGGTTCTTTAAATCCTTGATATGATCCACCTGAGACTTTTCTGATTTCCATTGTTCAGTTAATCCAGCAATCTTTTCATTTAAAGAAGCAATTTTTTCTTTGATTTCTTCTAGTCTCTTTTCGTTATCTTCAGTTGAATCTTCTTTTTCAATAGAGATTCTTTCCATTTCTAGACGATTCTTATCACGAGTAATTGTATCTAGTTCTTCAGGCATAGAGTCAATTTCCATACGTACTGAAGCACATGCTTCATCAATAAGGTCAATGGCCTTATCCGGTAAGAAACGATCTGTAATATAACGATCACTCATATGAGCTGCTGCGATAATTGCACTATCTTGGATCTGAACACCATGATGAGATTCAAATGGTTCCTTTAAACCTCTTAGAATTGCAATTGTATCATCAATATCAGGTTCTTGTACCAATACCTTCTGGAAACGTCTTTCTAAGGCTGCATCCTTTTCAATATACTGACGATATTCATCCAATGTTGTTGCACCAATACAATGTAATTCACCACGTGCTAACATTGGTTTTAATAAGTTAGCGGCATCCATAGCACCATCTGTCTTACCTGCACCTACTAACTGATGGATTTCATCAATAAACATAATGATTTGTCCTTCAGACTTCTTAATTTCATTTAAGACAGCTTTTAATCTTTCTTCAAATTCACCACGATATTTAGCACCTGCCACAAGTGAACCTAAATCAAGTTCAAATAAAGTTTTATCTTTTAATGTTTCAGGTACATCGTTCTTAACTATACGCCAAGCAAGTCCTTCTACAATCGCAGTTTTACCTACACCTGGTTCACCAATCAAAATTGGGTTATTCTTTGTTTTACGTGATAAAATCTGAATAACACGTCTAATTTCTTCATCACGACCAATAACTGGATCAATCTTGCCATCTTTTACATCTTTAACAAGATCACGTCCATATTTTTCTAGTACTTCATAATTATTTTCTGGGTTTGGAGTATCCACTTTATGTCCTCCTCTCATTTCCTTAATTACTTTTTCAACTTCTTTTTTATTTAAATTATAACGAGATACAAAGTTTTTAATAAAAGTGCTTTGCGTATTAAATAATGCAAGAATAAGATGTTCTACACTCATATAGTCATCTTTATATTCTGTCTTAATTCTTTCAGCATTCGCAATCCAGCTATTGAGATCATAGCTTAAACGAAGCTGATCCTGTGTCACCTGCCCAACGCTAGGCTTCTTATTGATCTCCGCATTTAATAGATCCTGTACTTCTGGGATAGAGATATTAAGTTTTGTCAGTACTCTATAGAAAATACCAGAACTATCTTCTAATAATGCATACATGAGATGTTCAACATCAACAATCTGTTGATTAAGAGCTAACGCATTCTGAGCTGCACGTCCAAATGCTTCCTGCATTGCTTCTGTCCATTTTTCACCATTCATCGCAATCACTCCTTTAGCACTCTTCTTCCTCTTGTGCTAATGCTAGTATATCACTTTTTTTAGCACTGTCAATAGGTGTGTGCTAATTATTTTGTTTTCTTGATTTGATCACATTTTTTACGATAGCGACCTATGTTTTATACTGCAGCAGGCACGGTTTCTTGCAAGTTCATTTTAGACATTTCATTCTCCACATGAGACTTTTCTGCAATATGATTGTAGACAATCATTGTGATCTGAGCATCTGAATGACACATGACATGCTGTATAACTTCGGGATTCACTGTTTTTTTCCTCTTTCGCAAAAGAAAAAGTTTTTGGATTGTAATCCCAAAACTTTTGATTATTTAGCATTTATGGGAATAAAAATTAACTTGCTAGCTGTTCCTGCGTAAATCAACATATTTTTACTTTATTATTCTCCTCAAAATGGACAAGATATTGTTTTATTTACTACTAAAAGACACATAATTAATCAAAAGAAAAAGGCATTACAGGCAAAATATGATCTGTTTCTATTCATATTATTTGTAACGCCTTTTTGTATTATTATGTGTAAAAAAGAAAAGGGAAGGAAACATCCAACACCACTCTTCAAACATTTCTGTTTCTAACAATGAGACTTATGATAATTTATTTTTCAATATCTTCCATAGAAATCAGTTCCTGTGATACACCTACCTGAGAAAAGCGAAGACCATGGTCCTCGTACTCAAATTCTCCTCTCTGATTATCAATCGGATCAATGCGAAGCCATTTTTTCTCCGGCATGAATTCTTTTTGAATTTCAGAGTTAGCTGGCATACGGAAAATGTCGAGATTACCAAAGTAATAGTTCCAACGCTCTTTGTCTCCTTCACGCCATGCACTTCCACCAAAGGAAGGGTCTGCAAATACCCATCCATACGGTGCTATATAGAATTGTGCCCAATCATGGCATCCTGTATAATACTTCGTCACATATAGACCTGACTGCCAGCGTGCTGGAATTCCAGACATGCGGCAAAGTGTGATAAATAGCAGTGCTTGTACACCACAATCACCTTTCAGATTAATTGCACAGTATTCTGGAATACACTCAATTGTAAAATATTCTCTCATGAAAGAATACATCACTTTTGTTGTCACAAAATCATAGAATCGACGCGCCAAAATAATTGGATTTGTCTCATCTCCTGCAAGTTCATCTCTTAGCTCTTTTAAGTAAGGAGTGAATAAGATATGTGGTGCCTGCTCTTCCAGACAGAAATCTGGCTGTTCTTCAGATACCTTGGCAGGATCTAACTCTACATAATTTACATGATAATCAAATGAATAATCTACCATAAACTCCTGATTCTCTTTCAGTTCAGTTTCAAAATATACTGTTCTCTGTGGTGCATCAGCAGGTGCTATGTATGTGATTTCTGGATTAGATGCATGAATCTCTACATTAGAAACCTGCTCATATACCTTAGGAATTGGAAGATGTACGCGAACCTTGCGTCCTACCTCTTCGAATTCTTTCTTAGCTTTTATTGTTGAACGTATACGAGTGTGTACAGTTCTTCCTCCATGTTCTTTCATGTAATGTATATTGTCATTAAGTAGATTCTGATTTAGATTATTTTGCTTTTCATCCTCTGGATTTTCTGCAATGACACGCTTTGCGTAATCTGGACGAGTCTTAATGAGATTTTCATAGAATCGACGCTGAAAATGTACCTCGCCATCAATATAAATCCAATCTGCTGCACTGATTTCTTTTATATGATCTAACTCTTCTTTTTTGAAATCACGTAGATGAATCATCATAATCTCCAATGCTTCATCATAAGTAAAAGGATACTCATTACCACCCATAACGCCAATGACTTCCTGTTCGATTTCTAGACGTTTTCTAAGAGCCTGTGGAATATCCTTCTCTTCTAGAAAATAACGAATCATTTTCTGGGCTCCAGCATAATCACCATAAATTTTTAATTTCAAAACGTCCTCTGGAAGCGGAACATTCATAAAAGATAAATCCTGATACATGAGTTATACCTCCAATTTATATTACCGTTCGTTTTCAAAACCAATGAACTAAGCTGACTTGAATAGCATATCTGTCAATGTAAAGACTGCCATTTACATGAGTGATGTTATTAGCTGCTACAGTAAGGCTGGCTGTTAAGTAATCCCCAGATCACTTTCAATCCATAATTTATTCCTGAAGTCACTAAAATCAATATCATGCACAAAGCAGAATAATCCTATTCCTCACCTACCGACAATTGAGTATGATACACATAATGCTTTCGCAAATTCCGTCTGACTCATAAGCTTTGTTTTCGAACTTCTTTTATATATTTCAAAAAACTCATCTGCAATCTTTTTTCAAAATATAGTAAAATTATAGCATGTATGCAAATAACTTGCTGTATTTTATAATACATTTTCTCGTTCTCCAATGATATCCTGTAGAAACATCATCTATCGCCTTGTTACGATGTTGAGTGCACATGATGGGCTGATAATTCAACAAGACCACTGAATGATTATTATCATATAATTGCGTAGTATCTATTACCTTATTTTTAATTATATATAATACTGTTTGACAATAAAGGCAAAATAAAATGCCGTGTTTACCACATATTAAAGTTTCATTTCCTTCAACAAAAAAAAGAATCTATTTAGATTCTCCTTTATTCATCATTGAACGTATCTTCTGCATACGTTCATCTAATTTAGCACTTTCTACTGAACAGTCATAAAGTTCCTGAGCAATAAGCTTTGCTTCGTCTTCAGGAATATTCTTCTTATAGCGTAATTTATGTTCCAAACTTGCCCAGAAATCCATCGCAATAGTACGAAGCTGTACTTCTACATAAACATACTTCTTTGTCTTCTGCAAGAAGATTGGTACCTGCACAATTAAGTGTAAACTACGATAACCACTAGGTTTAGGATTTTTAATATAATCCTTCATCTCAATCAAAGTAATATCATCCTGTCTTAAGAAGCTATCTGCAAGTTCATAAATATCTTCAGGAAATGAACAAACAACTCTGACTCCTGCAATATCTCTTATATTTTCTTCTAATGATTCCATAGTCATTGGAATATTCTTGCGTCTTACTTTTCTCGCAATACTATCATATGATTTAATACGTGACTTAATGCTTTCAATAGGATTACCATCATATTCTAAAGAATATTCCTGATCTAATACTCTGAATTTTGTTTCTATCTCCATTACCGCGCAGCGATAATAGGACATTAAAAGATCAAATGGCTTCTTATTCTTATCTAATAAATCTAAGAACTCATCAGAAAGAATACTCTGTTTCATAAATTCTTCTCTTTTTTGTTCAATGATTTTAAATCCACTTCTTTTTATATCTTCTAGATTTCTCATATATTCATCCTTCTTTCAATCTATTTCATTATAATCTATTTCTATGAAAAAAAGAACTGAGAAACCTCAGTTCATTTGTTCAAGTGCTTTATTAAATTGTTTTCTAAACAATAATACTGTAAATGTGATTGCAAGAATATCTGCTACCGGTTCAGCCAAATAAACAGCTGTTGTCTTATCTACAAGTAATGCTGGCATAATATAAATAAGTGGGATTAAAAGAATGAATTTTCTAGTAACTGCCACAATAACTGATGCTTTCGCATTACCTAAAGCCACAAATGTCATCTGACAGGCAATCTGTATTCCAAAGAGTCCAACGACTGCCATATAGATTCTAAGTGCTTTAGTGGTAAAGAGTGAGAGTTCTTGTGCATTTGTAAAGAGACCTACAAACATCTGCGGGAAGATCTGAATCAAAAGCCAGATACATATTGAGAATACTAGACTGACTTTTAGTAATAATTTAAATGTCTTTCGAACACGTTCTTTATTCTTAGCCCCATAGTTGTAGCTGATAATAGGCTGTGCCCCCTGTCCTAATCCCTGTAAAGGAAGCATCGCAAACTGCATAACACTAGTCAATATAGTCATTGCCCCTACTGCTATATCTCCCCCATATTTTAATAAAGAAGAATTGAAGCAGACCTGGATGACACTCTCACTTGATTGCATCACAAAAGTAGAAAGACCTAAAGCGAGACAAGGTAAGATGACTGAGTGATTTAAAGATAAGTTTTTCTTTTTTATTTTAAGTTTTGTCTTTTTGCCAAATAAGAAGCGAAGAACATAGAGACATGAGCATCCTTGAGAAATAATCGTCGCAAAGGCTGCTCCCTTAACACCTAAGTGAAATCCAAAAATAAGAATAGGATCTAGGATGACATTGCATAATGCGCCAATGACAACTGAAATCATTCCGTTTTTCGCAAATCCCTGGGCTGTAATAAACATATTCATTCCCAATGTTAATTGTACAAATAGTGTTCCCATTGCATAGATATTCATATAGTCTATGGCATAGGTAATTGTATTACTGCTTGCACCAAAAGCAAGTAGGAAGGTACGATTTCCAAAAAATAGAATAAGTGTAAGTACGATAGAAACGATAATCTGCGTAATAAAACAATTACCTAATATCTTTTCAGCATAATCATTATTACCCTGACCCATATAAATAGACGCACGTGGTGCACCACCATTACCAACCAATGAGGCAAAGGCTGTCACAATCATAATTAACGGCATACAGACACCAACACCTGTTAAGGCAAGAGCACCTGTTTGAGGAATATGACCTATAAACATACGGTCTACAATGTTGTAAAGCATGTTGATTAATTGCGCAATGACTGTTGGTAAGGCAAGTTGTCTGAGTAATTTACCTACTGGTTCAGTCGCAAGAAAATCCTTATTCTCCATATGTACCTCCTATTCTTTGTGATTCAATGAATATTAAATCTTCACTATTTTCAATTGTTAGAATACCATGACATTGATTAGAAATACATAGTGGATCATGAGGTTCTAATATATAACCATCAAGGGGATAATCACAATTCTTTAATGTAAGAGTACAAGTCTTTTCAGTAAAGCATGAGAAGTACTTATAATCAGTACAGTCTATTTGATGCTTACCTTTAGGCAAGAGGTATATTCTGTTTATATCATCATATAAAGTGATTTTAATATCAGGATGCTGTCTAAGATAGATAAGTACACCTAAAAAATGATCAATACGACCACCAATAACACCATAAAGATCTATTTCATCATAACCTCTATTGAGTGCTTCACTAATAGCAAGTTCTGTATCTGTTTCATCCTTATGAGTAGGAAAAGTAAGTACTTCTAATCCTTCTAAGTATTCTTTATGTTCTAGAGAATCAAAGTCTCCAATAGCACATAATGGTTTAATTGATTGACGGTGTAGATGTTCTAAACCACCATCAACTGCAATATAAGGGATGTCTTTATTAAAGACATCCCCATTATTCATGCTTGCATATAAGCCTATTTTCATTTGAGTGAGTCAATAGCTTCCTGTCTGTTTTCTGCTTTGAAGACATAGCTTCCAGCCACTAGAACATCTACCCCTGCCCCACGGCATAGGTTGGCTGTATTCGCATTGATACCACCATCTACTTCAATGAGATAACGTCTGCCATTTCTGATTTCTTTGAGTTCAGTGATCTTATCTAAGGCTGCAGGATTGAATGACTGGCCACCAAATCCTGGTTCAACACTCATGACAAGAACCATATCTAAATCATCTAAGAATGGTTTGATTGCTTCCACATCAGTACCTGGTTTAATAGAGATTGATGCAAGACATCCTGCATCATGAATACGTTGAATAAGTACACGTGCTTCCTGCATGCTTGATACAGCTTCAATATGGAATGTAATGAGGTCTGCACCTGCATTGATGAATTCATCTAAGTACTGACCTGGATCAGTGATCATTAAATGTACATCAATAAATAAATCAGTCACAGCACGTAAATTACTAAGAATGCTGTAACCAAATGAAATATTAGGGACAAAGTGTCCATCCATAACATCATAATGAATCCATGATTTTCCTCCATCATAGATTGTATCAATATCTTCTTTAAGATGCGCAAAATCTGCGGATAATACTGAAGGTGCAATTTTAACCATATCGTTTATCTTTCCTTTCTTTAACCTGCTTTAATAACTGCAGGTAATCAACATATCTTGTTTCATCAATTTCTCCTGCTTCTACTGCTTCTTTAACAGCACAATGTGGTTCACTATCATGAAGACATCCTCTAAATTTACAATGATGTGACAGTTCTCTAAAATCATGATAAGTGACTGCAAGTTCTACAGGATCCATTTTAAGTTCTAATGATGAAAAACCTGGAGTATCTGCAATATAGCCACCATACATAGGAATAAGTTCAACATGCCTTGTAGTATGTTTCCCTCTTCCTAATGCTTGAGAAATTTCATTTGTTTCAATATTAAGTTCAATGTTTAAGGCATTGAGAAGACTTGATTTACCTACCCCACTCTGCCCTGTAACGACTGTTACACGGTTTTTAAGGATTGGTTTAATCTCTTCGATGCCTTCATTTTCTTTACTTGATACAAAGTAAAGATCATAGGCATTGTACTTCTTTTGTATTACAGGAATAAGTTCTCTATTAAGATCTATCTTTGTGATAATGATGATTGGTTTGATCTTCTCATATTCAACCATTGCGAGAAATTGATCTAGAAGCATCTGATCAAAATCTGGCTGGGCAATAGAGAATACAAGAAGTGCCTGATCTACATTACAGATAGGAGGTCTTTCCAATTGGTTATGTCTTTTTTCTAGTGTAAGAATATAACCAGAACCATCTTTTTCTTCCTGGAAGCTACAGAAGTCTCCTACGAGAGGCTTCTGACCTCTGTTTCTAAATTTACCACGTGCCCTGCAGCTAACAACCTTCTTACCTGTATCGACATAGTAGAATCCTGCAAGGACTTTTATAATCTGACCTTTAGGCATATAATCTCCTATTCTTATTCAGTTGTAGTTGTATCGTCATCATCATTTTCTGGTAAGTCAGGTTGTGTTGGTGTTGTAGGGGTTGTAGGGGTTGCAGGGGTTGGTTTCTTATCATAATAATATAAGATGATCTCAGTCCCTTTACTATTTACCTGAGTATATGGTGCAACTGACTGTTTTACAACTGTATTAATAGACATTGAGTTAATTGTTGCAGTATCAGTAGGTGATGGTAATACAGATAGTTTCACATTAGTAAAGCCCTGACTTTCTAATGTAGATTTCGCCGCATTGATATTCTGACCATATAATGATGGTACAGTAATGCTGACACCTTTAGATACTGTCAAAGTAATGATTTTGCCTTTTTCATTAGGATCCTGTTTTTCACCTTCAGAAATAGACTGTCCAATAACGACACCTTCTTTATAATCATCATCAGACTTTTCATACTTTCTAACCTTATAGCCAAGCTTTGTTAATTCATTATAAGCTGAATTGTAAGAGATACCTGTATAGTCCTTCATGACAATATATTTACCCTTAGAGATAGTAAATGTTACTGTATCACCTTCATTGATAGTATGTCCTGCTTCAGGATCTGTCGCAATAACAAGTCCTTTTTCATACTTATCACTGAGTTCATAATCAACATCATCAGATACCTTATAGCCTTTATCAATTAATAAAGCTTTAGCTTCTTTTTCAGTCTTACCAACTAGATCCATCATTGTACCATCTTGGTTACCACCAAATAAGAAGAATCCTGCTACAATCGCAAGACATACAATAACTGCCCCAATGGCCACACCTATCGCAATTCTTTTTTTCTTATCCATTGGTTCTTTTATCTTTTCTTCTTCTGGTTCAATTTCTTCTATTTCTGTTTTTGTTTCTTCAGGATCTAAAGATGCTGTTTTAGTAAAGAACTGAGAATCAGTCGCAATGATTGTTGGATCATTATTCACTTGATCAAAACTTAATTTAGGTTCATCTAAACGTTCTAAGCAAGTTTCTAAATCATCTAACATATCATCAGCACACTGATAACGATTGTTTGTATTTTTTGCAGTTGCTTTAATAATAATATTTTCTACTGACTGAGGAATCGCTGGATTATATTCACGTACTGATGGTATTTCATCACGCATATGTTTCAAAGCGATATTCACTGGAGATTCTCCATTAAAAGGAACATCCCCTCTTAATAATTCATAAAATACAACACCTAAAGCATAAATATCACTTTGTGGTGTCGCCTTTTCACCTCTTGCGATTTCTGGTGCAAGATAGTGAAGTGAACCCATGATTGTATCTGTCTGAGTCACCTGTGATAAAGACTGAATAGAGGCAATCCCAAAATCCGCAATTTTCACAATTCCAGAATCAGTGACAAGAATATTCTGAGGCTTTAAGTCACGATGAACAATACCCATAGAATGGGCCAGTGCAGTGGCTGATACAACCTGCTTCATAATGTCTACTGCTTCTACATAATGAAGTGCACCACGCTTATTAATTAATTCTTTTAAAGTCTGACCACGTACATATTCCATGACAATATAGTAAAGATCATCTTCTTCACCTACATCATAGATTTCTACAATATTACGATGACATAATGCAGCTGCTGCACGTGCTTCACGATGGAAACGCGTAATATAAATAGGATCTCCTGTCAAAGAAGAACGTAGTATTTTTACAGCCACTTCTCTTTTTAATATATCATCATATGCAAGATAGACATCTGCCATACCGCCTTGGCCAATTAATTCTTTTAATTCATAACGGTCAGCAAGAATACGTCCTTTTTCACTCATCTTATGATTCTCCCTTCTCAATTAATAAAACACCAATATTATCTAATCCACCAAATTCATTGGCTGATTGAATGAGTCTTTCCGTTTTATGATTGACTGATTCATCTTCTTTTAAGATATCTTCAATCTGTTGAGATGAGAGTGAATTATATAATCCATCTGAACAGAGCAATATTGCACGATAATCTTCTTCAATCTTATAAAAAGAAATACGTAAAGCTTCTTTAATACCAATCGCCTGCACTAATACATTTCTTTTAGGATGATGAGAAGCTTCTTCTTGATTAATTATACCTCTTTTAAGTAATTCATTCACAAAAGTATCATCTGTCGTGATTTGTTTTAAAGTATCACTATATAAATAAGCTCTACTATCTCCTACATGAGAAATATAGGTATTCTTTCCATCCATATAACAGATGACAATTGTCGTACCCATACCTGCATATTCTCTATGCATATCACTTTCTTTATTTAGTAAATCATTTGCGGTTAATAATAAAGAAGAGATCCAGGCATGAATAGATTCATCATCTATAAAAGGTGAATGATCAAAGAAATGATCAATAATATAATTACTTACAAGAGTACTTGCAACATCACCTGCAAGATGACCACCCATTCCATCACATAATACACCAACGATTTCATGGTCTTTGATTTTATAAACTGCTCTATCTTGATTGACTGATCTTTTTATTCCAATATCAGTCATCGCGGAGATAACCATATTATGCCCCTTTCTCTCTTTTTGCACGTAACTGTCCACATGCACCATCAATATCACGGCCATGTTCTTTTCTTAATGTACAATTAATATGTAAACGAATAAGTTCATCCTTAAATGCAGTAATTGTATGACCTAAAGACTGCTTATAGCCATGTTCATCTACAGGATTATAAGGAATCAAGTTCACATAAACATTTAATCCACGAAGATAATGGGCTAACTGACGCGCATATTTGATATCATCATTGACATCCTTCAATAAAATATATTCAAGAGTAACACGGCGGTTTGTACGTTCAATATAAGTCTTGATGGCATCTCTTAAGTCATCCATATTGTAACGTTTGTTGATTGGCATGAGTTCACTACGAATTTCATCATTAGGTGCATGTAAGCTAATAGCTAAGTTCACCTGGATTGGTTCATGAGAGAAACGTTCAATTCCAGGAATTAAACCACATGTAGAAATAGTAAGGTGTCTTGCACCAATCGCTAGACCATGAGGTTCATTCACTGTATAGATAAAGTTCATTACTTCATCATAGTTATCAAATGGTTCACCTGTACCCATCACAACTACATG
>NZ_FR898783.1:0-28354 GCF_000437715.1 Catenibacterium sp. CAG:290 | reverse complement strand
CTTTCCTTTAAATCATTCATAACAGTCAAGACCTGTTTCACAATTTCACCACTTGTTAAGTTACGCTGTTTCTTTAATAATCCAGATGCACAAAATGAACAGCCCATATTACAGCCTAACTGGCTTGTAACACATAATGAACGACCATAAGTCTGAATCATTAATACTGTTTCAATGAGTCCTCCATCTTCTAATTCTAGAAGATATTTTGTGGTCCCATCACGAGCAACCTGTTTTTCTTTAATAGTTAAAAGTGCATCACTGAAATGATTAGAAAGTGTTTCTTGAAGTTCTTTAGAAAGATTTGTCATCTGATGAAAATCATAGACATTCTTTACATAAATCCATTCATAAATCTGCTTTGCACGGAATGGTTTTTGTCCAAGTGCTTTTAGTTCTTCTTTTAATTGTTCGAGTGTTAAGTCATAAATTGATTTCATCATACATCCTTTTCTAACAGACACATATAAAAACCATCACTATGATATTCATATGGAAGTATAGTACGTTCTTCTACCACATGCATATCGGGATGCTTCTTTATGAATTTTTCAATCTGTTTTTCGTTTTCTTTTTTATTTATAGTGCACGTACTATACACTATATTACCACCTTTTATACATAAAGAATATGCATTTTCTAGTAATTTTGCTTGAATAGGAATGATTTCATCCATTGCATTAGAGTCATGGTACTTAATTTCAGGCTTTCTAGAGAGTACTCCAAGACCAGAACAAGGTCCATCTAGAAGTATTTTTGTATACTGTTTATTAAATATTGAGAGATCTGTACTGTCTCCTGTATGCACATGAATATTCGTTAATCCAAGTCTTTTCGCATTGTCTTTAATAAGCTTTGCTTTATGAGGATAAAGGTCATAGACATCCAGGGTGCCTTTATTATTCATCAAAGTGCCAAGGTGAGTTGTTTTAGATCCAGGGGCACCACACATATCTAAGACAAGATCATCTTCATTTGGATTAAGTAAACGAGCAACCATCTGTGATGATTCATCCTGAATCGTCACTAAGCCTTCTTTAAAAGCTTCAGTATGGGCGATATTACCTTCTTTTAATAAGACACTATCTGGTGATAAATAACCAGGAGTGAATTCTGGATATTTCTTTAAGAATTCTTCACGTGATATCTTATAAGTATTCACACGACCACTTTTTAAAGGTACTTCATTATCTGCATGAAGAATCTTTTCTGTTGTTTCAATGCCATATTGGGCATTCAACATTTTAACCATCCATAAAGGATGACTTGTAGAAATAGATAGACGTTCATCATGATCTAAATCATCTAAAGATCTTGTTTGATTAAAACAGCTATGGAGAATCGCATTAATCATGCCTCCTGCTCTTTTATTTCTTCTTTCCTTAATAATATCTACTGCTTCATTGACAATTGCATAATCTGGTGTATCTAGATAAAAATGCTGATAGAGACTCATTAATAGAAACATTCTTTCTACGACCTTTAAACGTGTATGAATATGAGGTTCTAATTGATATTCTAAATACAAACGATTCTGAATAGTTCCATAGACCAATGTTGTAATAAGACCTCTTTCTGATGGTGAGAAGTCTTTTGTAAGAGTATGGTTTAAAGTAATATTTAAATAGCTTTCATTCTTTTCATAATCAATAAGTATATCTAATGCTGTATCTCTTTCTTTCATATTAATATGTGGAATACGGGTTAAAGTCGCATGCCACAATAACACCTCCTTTTCTTGTACGGTTATAATAGTCATCAATGATACTTAATTGTTCATAGATAGGCTTAGATTCTATATATTTAATCAGAATTCTTTCACGATAGATATCCTGCATCTTAAAGGTAGACTGTGGTCCAATGATACGAACTTTTTCTAGATGATCTTTTAAGTATTGACTGATATCTAAGGCAATAGAATGAACATTCTTAGGTGAGCGTGATTGTACTATAACAGAGACTAAATGACAATATGGTGGATATTTGGCTTTCTTTCTAAATGCTATCTCTTCTTTAAAGAAAGCATCATAATCCTGCTTGACTGCTGCTTTAATTGCATAATGTTCTGGATTGAATGTCTGGATCATAACTGTTCCCTGTTTTTCTCCTCGACCGCTTCTTCCTGCCACCTGACAAAGTAACTGGAATGTACGTTCAGAGGCTCTAAAGTCAGGTACCATTAAAGATAAATCAGCCATGAGTACACCTACAAATGTGACATTGGAGAAATCAAGTCCTTTCGCAATCATCTGTGTACCTAGCATAATATCTGCTTTATGTTCTTCAAAATCTTTTAAGAGTTTTAAATGAGTATTCTTATTACGTGTTGTATCAAAATCAAAGCGAATGATATGTGCTTCAGGATACTGTTTTTCTAATTCTTCTTCTATTTTCTGTGTTCCATAACCAATCTTTTTAAGATGCGTACTTCCACAGTTAGGACAAGTACGAGGTGTAGGAATAAAATATTCACATAAATGACATTTGAGTCTATTTTCAGCTTTATGATAAGTAAGTGTGACATCACAATGAGGACAGCGTATTGGTTCATTACATGATTCACATTTAATAAAAGATGCATAACCTCTCTTATTTAAGAGAATCATTGCTTGTTCTTTTTTATCCAGCGTTTCTTGTAATCTCTGTTTCATTCTTCTAGACATAAGTGAATAGTTGCCTGAACGAGATTCATTACCCATATCTACAACCTCACAATAAGGGAGAGGTTTACCATTAATTCTTTGTTTCATCTCAAATAGGCTATATATTCCCTTTTTAGCACGGGCATATGTTTCTACTGAAGGTGTCGCACTACCTAAGATAATCTTTGCATGATTTTTTTCTGCACGCATCTTCGCAATAGATAGAGTATGATAGCGTGGTGTATTATCCTGCTTATAGCTCATATCATGTTCTTCATCCATAATAATAAGACCAAGATTTTCTACCGGCGCAAAGATTGCAGAACGAGCCCCTACTACAATACGGGCTTCTCCTTTTTTTATACGACGATATTCATCATACTTTTCACCTTGAGATAAACGTGAATGGATAATCGCAACTTCATCATGAAAACGTTCTTTAAAGACACGTTCCATCATTGGTGTAAGAGATATTTCAGGTACAAGCATCAATACTGTCTTATTTTCTTCTAACATCTTTTTAGTCAAGGCAATATAGACTTCTGTTTTACCTGAACCAGTCACACCATGAATGAGTGAAATCATTTGAGATGTTTCTAATACACCTTCTACAACACTTGTTTGAAGTGGGGTTAAAGTAATCTTATTATTAATCGTTAAGTTATTACCTGCATAAGGATCACGCTGTACTTCTTTATTATATACTTCAACAAGACCCTGCTTTTCTAGAGAAGTAATGACACTTCTAGAATAAGGAATATCCTTAAGAAACATTTCTCCCTTTTCTACTAATAGACGGAATGCTTCCTGCTGTTTAGTTGTTTTAGGTGTTCCGGTATTAATGACTCTCACACATGTCATTGTTTTAATACCAACCATCTTATGAGTAGATGGCTTTAAAGTGCCAGGAAGCATAGCTTGGAAACAGGCAATAAGTGGGCATATTGTCATCTTTGACATACGATGAGCAAGTGTAATAAGTTCATTATTTAATAAAGGTGCTTCATCGATCACTGAATAAATATAAGAATACTTAAAGCCATCTCTTTCTTCTAATTCTTTTTGGGTTAAATCAACTTCTTCTACAGATAATACATAACCAACAACCTGTCGATGATTAAAAGGCACTTGAACACGTATTCCTGTCAAAATAGGCTTCTTAGATAAATAAGAAAAGCCACGGTCTAATGCCTGAACAGGATGTTCTATAAGTACTTCTACTTTAAACATAAAATCACCTCCTAAAAAAGAAAAAGCAGCCAGATGGCTACTTCATGTTCTCTTCGATAATCTTGACAATATCATCTTTCGCACGCATAACATCATCGTTCACCACTACATGCTTATACTGATCTTTTGTCGCAATTTCTCTTCTTGCTTTATCAAGACGTTCTTTAATAACATCTTCAGCTTCTGTTCTACGTCCACGAATACGTTTTTCTAATTCTTCCATTGAAGGTGGTACTAAGAAGATTGTAAGAGCATCTGGTACTTTCTTCATAACCTGAAGTGCACCCTGTACTTCAATCTCTAATACAACATTCTTACCTTCATCTAGTAGCTGATCTACATAGGCTTTAGGTGTTCCATAATAATTACCTACAAACTGTGCGTATTCTAGTAATTCACCTTGCTCAATCTTTTTCTTGAATGTATCAACGTCTACAAAGAAATAATCGATCCCTTCTTTTTCGCCAGGTCTCTTATAACGTGTAGTCATTGAAATAGAATATGCAAGGTTTAATGATTCTTCTTTAAATAGTTGTTCTCTGACTGTTCCTTTGCCTACGCCGCTAGGTCCACTCAGGATAATTAGAAGGCCTCTTTTCACTTATCTACATCCCCTTTTTAAGTAATCCTACATGAATAAAACAGTGATGTCAAACACTTTTAAATGTGTTATACTAAGTCGGGTGATGAATATGGCATTTGATGGAATTGTATTGTCACGTGTTACAGAATTATTAAATGAAACAATTGTGACAGGACGTATTTCAAAATTATATCAGATATCGAAATACGAATTATTAATGACTGTTCGTGCACAGAATGAGAATAAGAAACTTCTTGTTTCTATTCATCCAATGTACGCACGTGTTCAGTTAACACAATTAAATTATCCTACACCTGATTTTCCTAACGCTCTCACAATGTTTTTAAGAAAACATATTGAAGGTTCGTTTATTGAGAGTATTGAACAGGTTGGACTTGATCGTATATTAAAGATTACTTTAAGAGGTAGAAATGAATTCAAGGATCTTGTAGAATATCATCTCTATATAGAAATCATGGGTAAGCATTCTAACTTTATTCTTACTAACAAAGAAGATAAGATACTAGAATGTTTAAAGAGAGTATCTCCTAGTGATAGTATACGTATTATGCAGCCGGGGATTACTTATAGCTACCCTCCTCTACTTGAGAAGAAGAATCCTTTTGAAAATAGACCTGAAACAACAAATCTTGTGAAAGAATTTGAAGGGTTTTCTAAGGATTTAGCTGAAGAAGTAACTTCAAGAATGGAACAGGGTGAAGATTTCAAAACTATTATGAATGAAATCAAAGAGAGTAAAGAACTCTATATTACTAGAGGTGATAAAGAAAAGTATCATGTGATTCCTTTACACTGTTTTGGAAAGAAGATAGATCAGTATTCACTTTTTGATGGATTAGATGCTTATTATCAATTTATTGATCAGAAGGATCGTATTAAACAGCAGACTTCTGATATTCTTCATTTTATTCAGAAAGAATATACAAAGAATGTCAATAAGCTAGATAAACTAGAAAAGACTTTATTTGATTCTCATAATAGTGATGAATATCGTATTAAGGGTGATTTATTGTATGCCTCTTTACATCTTATTCAAAAAGGGATGAAAGAAGTGACTGTAGATAACTATTATGATGGCGCAAAGATGACAATTGAATTAGATGAGCGTTTTGATGGCAAGACAAACGCGAATCATTATTATAATAAGTATCAGAAGGCAAAGAATTCTTTAAAGGTTCTAGAGGAACAGATTGAAAAGACTAAAGAAGAAATCAATTACTTTGATACTTTAAATACCTTGATGGATAATGCGGATTATTATGATGCTATGGAAATCAAGGAAGAACTTGAAAACATGGGTTATATTCGTAAGAAGAATGTCAAGAAGTTAAAGAAGAAAACACATCCTCATTATGATGTTTATCGTACACGTGATGGTATTATTTATGTAGGTAAGAATAACTTACAGAATGATTATCTAACATTTAAAATGGCTTCACGTAATGATATGTGGTTCCATGTGAAGGATATGCCTGGTTCCCATATTATTGTGCATGCAGAAAACTTGGATGAGTATACAATGAGACTCGCCGCAAATATTGCAGCATATTTTTCTAAGGGTAAATATAGTTCAAGTGTTCCAGTGAATTATTGTTTAGTAAAGAACTTAAAGAAGCCTCATACAAATAAGCCAGGTTTAGTTCTTTTAGGACATTATAAGACTATTTATATTGATCCTGATGATTCTTTCTATGATGAGTTAGAGAAAGTGGAGGATGCAAGATGAAATTAATACCTTGGAAGTTTAATAATGATATAGTAGAAGGCTATACTGTACCAGCTCATATTGATGGAAAACTATTTAACATGAGTTATAATGGAATAGATGACAAGCAGGTACTAGAAAACCGTAAAGAACTAGCTAAAATGCTTGGTACAGATCTTGATCATATGGTCGCACCTTTACAGCGTCATACAACACATTATTTAAGTGTGAATACAAAAGATGGTGGTAAGGGGATTTATAGTCAGAAGGATGCTTATTTAGGTTTTGATGCATTATATACTAGAGATACAGACTTGACTCTATTTACTTTCCATGCAGACTGCTGTCCTGTTCTATTATATTGTGAGAACCAACATTTAATTGCTGCTATTCATTCAGGATGGAAAGGAACAGTGACTGAGATTGTAGGTAAGGTGACACGTCACTTAATTGAAGATGAAGGCTGTGACCCTAGTACTATATATGCTTATGTAGGGTCTTCTATTGAATCAAGAAACTTTGAAGCCATGGATGATATTATTAATCGTGTAAAGAAGATGAGTTTTGATACATCATCTTTCTATACTAAAAAAGATGAGACACATTATCTTCTTAATTCAAAAGGTCTGATCAAGCAACAATTATTAAATTGTGGTGTATTAGAGGAACATATTGAAGTCAGTTCTTATTGTACAATGGAGAATGATGACTTATTCTTCAGTTATCGTAAGACACATACTAAAAATCGTAATATTTCTATTATCAGACTTAAAAAATAGCTGGATTATTCCAGCTATTTTTCTATTTCACCAATAAGCAATGCCATTGTATGAGGAATTTCTTCAATAAGTTTTTCAGGTATAACTGTATATGCCTGCTTTGCGACTTCATCTCCTGCACGCCCATGAATATAGACACCTAGTATTGCAGCTTCTAGTGGTTCATAACCCTGTCCTAATAATGAAGTAATAATACCTGCAAGTGTATCACCCATACCACCTACTGCCATCGCTTTATTACCAGATGCAATACGATAAGATGACTTGCCATCAGTCACAATAGTATGAGGTCCTTTTAAGACAAGGATGCAATGATATTGTGATGCAAAACTCTGTGCAGCAATCATTAAGTCAGGATAGTCTTCTACATGACATAAACGTTTAAATTCACCAATATGTGGTGTAAGGATCACTGAACGGTCTTGTTTTTCTAGTAAGTGCATATTTCTAGAAAGAATTGTAAGTGCATCTGCATCAATTACAAGCGGACAGATAGAAGCAGTCATAATATCTATTACAGCTCTAAAGGCACTTTCTTCTAGTCCTAATCCGCATCCCACTAATAATGCATCATAGCCATCAAAATCATCATAACGGAAGATTTGTGGTCTTAATACAGGAATCGCTTCAGGTATATAAAGAGGTAAAAGAGAGGTTACTTTTTCTGAAGTAATAGTCTTTACTATACCTGCACCTGTATAATAGGCTGCTTTAGTAGCAAGTAATGGTGCCCCTGTATATTGATCACTCCCTACAATTAAGCCATCTACACCATAAATATTCTTATAACCATTATAAACTCGTTTTCTTAAATGTTCCTTTGCGTAGTCCTCTCCTACATATTCAAATAACCCTGCTTCTTTAAAACAATCCTTAACAGCTAATGTTTCTAGAATGACTTTACCTGTATATTCTAATGAACGAGGATCTAAGAATCCTTGTTTTAAAGCAGTTAAGGTAACTGTAAAGTCAGCTTTTAAAGCACCATCGTAGGCTTTACCTGTATTACAATCAAGTCCTGTAGGAATATCAATTGCCCCAATAGTTCCATTATAATTATTCATAATTGATTCTATAATGATTTTATACATTCCTCTAGGTGCACTATTTAAGCCAAATCCAAATAACCCATCGACAATACAATCATAATCATTCCAATTAATTGTATTAATATTGTCTTCATCTACATAGATCAAATGATTCTCTTTACATTGATCACGATAATAACGATTGGCCTGTGATACCTTTCCTATATCTCCACTATAATAATAAATAACATGCTTTCCTAGTTTTTCTAGTTTTAATCCTAAAGAATAACCATCTGCACCATTATTGCCTGGTCCGATAAGAATCGCAAATCTATTATATTGTGTGAAATGATTGAGTAATGCATCACTTGCAAGATTAACAAGTTCTTCTATTTGATATCCATGTTCCAATAAATAAGCATCGTATTGTTTTAATAAATCCTGTGTTCCTATATACATATATAACACTCCCTTCTTAACTATCCTACCATAAAAAAAGGAAATCGAAATCGATTTCCTTAAAGATTATACTCTTCCTCCACCTGCATAATGCGCAGCATAATAAGATTCACCTAGAGAAGACGTGATAACACCCTTCTTTTCATTGGCAGCATGTACGAATCTACCTCCACCTAAGTAAATACCTACGTGAGAAATACCTTTCTTATATGTGTTCTTAAAGAATACAAGATCACCAGGTTTTAATGCGTTTCTATCTACTCTTTGAGTACTATTGAACTGTACAGCAGCTGTACCACTTAAAGAACGTCCATTTTGTCTATATACCCATCTAGTAAAGCTTGAACAGTCAAAGACATCAGGTCCTACAGCACCCATTCTATAACGACATCCAATCTTACCTAAAGCAGTCTGAATAAGAGCCCCATTTCTAGATTTAACTTCTACTGGTAGATTGACTACTGTTGTATTACCAGTCTTATCTGTTGCAGTATAAGTAGCTGTATAGTTACCTTCATTGTTTACATCAACGTTACCACTAATACCTACAGTCTTAGTCACATCACCATCTAAATTATCAATTGCAGATACAAGTAAAGAATTCCAGTTTACTGAAGTACCTTCAGTAATAGATACTTTATTTGTATTCAGTTTAATTTCAGGACCTCTGATATCCTTAATATTAAATGTATATTCCTGTTTAGTTTCATTGCCACTGTTATCAGTCGCAATGATTGTTGCTTTCTGTTCACTATTTAACTTCTTTGTATCAATATCACCTTTAACAGTTAATACTGGTGAAGGATCAAAGTTATCAGATACATCAAAATAATCTGCAGGATTAAATGTATCACCATAGTTTACATCAAAAGACTGTGTTTTTTGAGTTAATGTTGGAGCAACAGAATCCTTAATATTAAATGATAATGTTTTTTTAGCCACATTACCGGCGTTATCTTCTACATGAGCCACAACCTTCTGTTCTCCGATTACAGTTGTGTCAATACCACCTTCGAAAGTGATGAATTCACTGACATCACCATCCACATTATCTGTTGCTTTCACGTAGTCTAATAAGTTATTAGAACCATTGGCTTCTACATCAATAATATATCCACCTTCAGTACGTGAAGCAATAACAGGAGCTTCATTATCAATAACCTGCACTTCAACTTCTTTATCAGTTGTATTCTGGAATGTATCAGTAACAGTCACTGTAACATGATAAGTACCTAATTGTTTTGCTTCATATGATCCTGACTTAATAGAAACATCCATGATATCTAAATTATCACGATTATCTGTGATTTCAAAGTCTGAAGCAGTTAAGTATGTTCCATAAGGAACAACAATCTTATTTGAACGAATAACAGGTGCCTGACGGTCAGCCGCTGCATAACCTACTAGCGCAAATGCAGAGATTGCGAATGCAGGTAATAATATTGTTTTCTGAGTTTTAATTCTATCTACAATTGCATGAAGAGTTACGGGGGCATTTTGAGTCATAGTTATTCTCCTTTTCTTTTCGACAATTGCGATTATAACACTATGCCATATATGTGTCCACCATTTCCTTAAGATATTTTTAAGATTTTATATTTTATATTGTATATATCAGTGTTTTTACGTTTAAGATTTTATTAATAATTAATAAAAATCATGACTTTTGAACTCAAAAGTCATGATGATTTTTTGGTATTTAGCATATATTTTCTTAGAGATTTTGTAGAATCCTAATTTGTCAAATACATATATTCTGATCATTTCAATAGGAGTAACAACATTATTATTTATATTAAAAAAGTCCTCCCTAAGGAGAACTTATTATCCAAGATATGCTTCTCTAACACGTGGGTTATTTGCAACATCATTCGCTTCACCTGATACAGTAATATTACCTGTTTCAAGTACATAAGCATGATCTGCGATAGAAAGTGCTTTATTCGCATTCTGTTCTACAAGAAGGATAGTAACGCCTTCTTTTTCATTAACTTCTTTAATGATATCAAAGATTTCATTGACAAGAATTGGAGAAAGACCCATTGATGGTTCGTCTAATAGTAATAGTTTTGGTTTAGACATCAAAGCACGGCCCATTGCAAGCATCTGCTGCTCACCACCAGATAATGTACCAGCTAACTGTTTCTTTCTTTCTCTTAAACGTGGGAATAATGTATAAATATGTTCAAGGTCATTCTTAATACCATCTGCATCATTACGAAGATAAGCACCCATTTCTAGGTTATCAGCAACACTTAACTGGGCAAAGATACGACGCCCTTCAGGAACCTGTGCTAGACCTTTAGAAACAATCTTATGAGCAGGAGTCTTCATGATGTTTTCACCATTAAAGATAATATCACCACTCTTACCGTTTAATAAGCCAGAGATGGCATGCATTGTACTTGTTTTACCTGCACCATTGGCACCAATAAGTGCAACGATTTCACCTTCTTCTACATTAAATGAAATCTTCTTAATCGCATTAATGACACCATAATGTACTTCAAGATCCTTAACTTCTAATAACATCTTTAGCCCTCCTCTTCATTGCCTAAGTAGGCAGCTACAACATCAGGGTTGTTTCTAATTTCTTCAGGTGTACCAAAAGCAAGTACTGTACCAAAGTTTAATACTGCAATCTTTTCACAGATACCCATAACTAACTTCATATCATGTTCAATAAGAAGAATTGCGACTGAGAACTTTTCTCTTACAATCTTAATAGTTTCCATTAATTCAGCTGTTTCTGTAGGGTTCATACCTGCAGCAGGTTCATCTAATAATAATAGCTTAGGTGCAGTCGCAAGTGCTCTCGCAATTTCAAGCTTTCTCTGTTTACCATAAGGTAAGTTCTTTGCCTTTGATTCTGCAAATTCTTCTAGATGGAAAACACGTAATAATGATAAAGCCTCTTCCTGCATAGCAGCTTCAGCCTTCTTATATTTAGGTGTATGGAACAATGCATCAAAGACAGTATAAGGATGAGAATAATGGAGTCCTACTTTTACATTATCAATAACACTCATTTCCTTGAATAAACGAATATTTTGGAATGTTCTAGCGATACCAGCTTTAGTGATCTTTATCGTATTCGCTTTTTTAATAGGCTGTCCTTCAAAAAGGATACGACCACTTGTTGGCTGATAAACACCTGTTAATAGGTTGAAGACAGTTGTTTTACCTGCACCATTTGGACCAATTAAACCAAATAACTGGTTCTTATCGATTTCAAAGTTAAATTCATCTACGGCTTTTAATCCACCAAACTGAATACCAAGCCCTTCTGCTTTTAATAATGGTGTACTCATTCTGGCTTCACCTCATCTTTCTTTTTAAAGAATGGAAGACGTTCCATGATCTGTTCGCCTTTACCAGTTCCTTTTAAAATCATAGCAGCAATTAATACAATTGCATATAACAACATTCTATACTGTGAGAATGAGATCAATAATTCTGGAATTATAGTAAGCACTATAGCTGCAATAATAGAGCCCTTTAAGTTACCCATACCACCAAGTACTACCATAACTAGAATTTCAACTGATTTGTTGAAGTCAAATCCTTTAGGAAGGATAACTGTATAATAATGTGCATATAAGCCTCCTGCAAGTCCTGCAAAAATAGCACTCACTGCAAAGGCAAATACTTTATAATAACCAACATCAATACCAGATAATTCTGATGCTGTTTCATCTTCACGAATTGAGATAATGGCACGTCCATGTCTAGATTTCACAATTGAATATACGACAAAGATTGTGATAATCATTGCGATAAAGACATAAACAAGATTTGTATTCAAAGGAATACCAATTAAACCTTTTGCGCCATTAGTGATTTCAAGGTTATTCATAATAACACGGATGATTTCATTGAAAGCAAGAGTGATAATACAAAGATAGTCACCTTTTAATCTTAATACTGGAATACCGATAATTAAACCAATAACACCAGCAGCAATCGCACCAATAAGTAATGATACAATAAATGGAAGATTTAAATAAATACTAATTAAAGCTGATGTATAAGCACCTACTGACATAAAACCAGCATGTCCTAAAGTAAGCTGTCCTAAATAACCAGCTGCTAAGTTAAGTGATACAGCGAGGATAATATTAATACCACAAAGAATTAATACACCCTGCCAATAAGAGTTAATAACAGATGTAGCTGTTCCTACCATCAATACCGCAAAGATCACAATTGATAGAATGAATGATCTGAATAGTTCGTTTTTTAATAGTTTTTCCATAGACTACACCTTCTCTCTTACATTCTTACCAAATAAGCCTGCTGGCTTAACTAATAAGACAAGAATAAGAATACCAAATACAACCGCATCAGAGAAATCTGATGAGATATATGCAATAGTAAGTGATTCTGCAACACCAAGCATTAAGCCACCTACCATAGCTCCTGGTACACTACCAATTCCACCAAGTACAGCTGCGATAAATGCTTTAATACCTAACATTAACCCAATATATGGAGTGATTAATGAATAAGCACATCCATAAATAACACCCGCAATAGCACCAAGTCCTGAACCAATCGCAAATGTAAGAGATACTGTTGTATTTACATTAATACCCATTAACTGGGCTGCACCCTGGTCTTCTGATACAGCACGCATTGCTTTTCCTAGTTTTGTCTTATTAATAAAGAACAATAGAACAGCAGTACATACAGCAGTTACAACTAAAGTAATAACAGTGATATATTTAATAGAAATACCACCGAGATTGATTGTACCCTTTGGCATAATCTGTGGGAATGTACGAGCCGCACTACCAAAGATTAATAAGAATACATTTTCTAATAAGTAGCTGACACCAATGGCAGTGATCAATACTTCAAGTGAACCTTTACCTCTTAAAGGTTTATAAGCTACTTTTTCTGTTAAAACACCTAAAGTTGCAGTGGCAACTATAGAAAACAAGATTGCTGGAATAGGTCCTACAAAACCCATCGCGATTAATGCGAAATAAGCCCCTGCCATGATGATATCACCATGGGCAAAGTTGATCATTTTCGCAATACCATAAACCATTGTATAACCGATTGCAACTAAAGCATACATACTCCCAGTCGAGAGTCCGTTGATGATTTGGTTGATAAAGTTAATCATAATTACTTCTCCCCTCTAAAAATAAAAAAATAAGGAGAGATGAACTCTCCTCTATTCATCGTTATTTTGTAGTTACATACTGACCGTTCTTGATAGTAACGATATTTAATTCCTTAACAGGGTTGTGGTTCTTATCATAAGTGAATCCACCACAAACTGCTTCATCATCAGATACTTTGACCTTTGCTAATGCAGCATTTACCTTTTCAGGATCAGTTGATTTAGCTTTGTTGATAGCTTTCATCATAACAGTAACTGTATCATAAGCCATACCAGCAAACATACTTGGAGTTGTTCCATATTCTTTTTCATAAGCTTTTACGAATTCATATGTAGGACCGCTAGTTGCATCTTTGTTGTAACCACTTGTGAAGAAGCAGTTTTCAAAGTCTGCAGTGTTAACACCCTTAACACCAAGAACACCATCCCAGCCATCAGCACCAAATATTGGAGCCTTAACGCCAGAGTCTCTTAACTGTTTAGTAATAGATACAACTGATTCATAGTAATCTGGTAAGAAAACAGCATCAGGATTAGCCTGTTTGATCTTAGAAATGAATGTTGAGAAATCTTTAGTATTTGCATTATATGCTTCATAGAATGAAACATTAACACCCTGCTTCTTAGCTTCAGCTTTATAAGCAGCTGCAACACCTGTAGAATAATCAGATTCCTTGTTGTAAAGAACTGCTACGTTCTTGAAATCATATTTAGCTTTAGACTGTTTAGCTAAGTAAGTACCAGCATAAGAGTCATTTGTACAGATTCTAAATACGTTCTTATAAGCTGTTTTACCATTCATAGTGAATTTATCACCTGAAGCAGATGGTGAAAGAATTGGTGTATTGTTCTTGCTTGAAGCACTTGCTACTGAAAGTGCTGAACCAGTTGTTACTGGTGAAAGAACTGCAGTGACCTTATCATCGTTATATAACTTGTTATAGTCATTTACGGCTGTAGTTGGATCAGCCTTATCATCATAGTAAACGCCTGTAATCTTAGTGCCATGTTTCTTGTTATAATCATTAATAGCCATCTTCATAGCATTCTTTACGGCTGAACCATACTGAGAAGCTTCACCACTTAGTGGACCGATAAAACCAAATTTAGGTGCTTTGATATCTGTTGTGGATGAATTCCCATTACTACAACCTACTAACATTGCTGCGACTGCACCAGCTGTCACGATTGTTTTTAATTTCATACATTATCCCTCCAATTTGTATATGCTCCTTATTATACAATCTCATTTTGGTTTGTCAATATAATTTCTTTACTATTTTTACAACAAAACAAATAATTTTGATTTTATTTACCTTTTTCCTAATTTATTGTATTGTTTTTGAAACTTCTTTAAATACTGAATAAGCGCTTGCTAAGGCAAAATGAATGTTATATCCACCACAATCTCCAGTAATGTCTAATATTTCACCTGTCGCATAAAGATGAGGATAGCTGATGAATTCAAAAGATTCATTAAAATTAGAAATCATCAATCCCCCAAGGTCTGCCTGGGCAAATTCTTCACCTCTTAGCTCTTTGACAGTCAATTCTAAATGTTTTAGGAAAGAAACCGGGTTCTTCTGATTTTCTAGTATTGGAACAAGTTTTGGATGAACTAAACCATCATAAGGGCCACTCATTGTTTGTAGTGTATGAATAATAGAATATAACTCCTGATCAGTAAACTCAGGATAGAAATCACATATAATTTTATCTCCAAGACGGGCATAGCGACTTAATACCATTACTGCAATTCCACTAATACCATAATCAGTAAAAAGAAGTTCTCCTTTTTCTGTATGTCCATTTAGAGTAAATTCTCCCTTCATTCTCACTCCCTTTAATTTCTTATAAGCAGGAGTCGTAATGAGCTGAGTAATAGTTGGTCTCATAGGGCGATAATCAACTTTAAGTGAGTTAAATAAAGTACGTCTATCTTTCATACCTGATAATTTACCAGCAGGAGTACCGCAGGCAATAGTGACATAATCTGCTTGATAATCTTGATGCGCTGCATGAATAAAATAACCATGCTTACTCTTTTTAATTGACAATACTTCTTCATCACATATAATCTTTACGCCATATTCTTCCGCTCTATTTAAAAATAATGTCTGTACAGCTTTTGCTGACTCACTATAAGGGTATAAGAGATTTCCCATATATTTTGTATAAAGCCCAATATCCTTAAGTGCTTCTACTATATCAAAATCATGAATGATATCATTTACCCATGGTTTGATGTCTCCATCATAATGTGCCTTGTCTAGATCCTTGTTAGAAAGATTACAACGCCCATTGCCTGTAGCTAAAAGTTTCTTTAATGGTTTGTCATTGGCTTCAAGTACAACCACATCCATATCTAGATATTTTTTCAATAAAATAGAAAGATATATACCTGATATACCTCCCCCAATAATAATCATTTTCTTTTTCATTTTTATACACCTCGATACAATAGTAATGCATTTCCAGTGTATTTTCCAATTCTTTATTGAAATAATTAGTCTTTGTGTTTATAATGTGTAAGGAAATTTACAAGGAGGAATTAGATTATGGGTAGAGCTCATGAAGTACGTAAAGCCGCAATGGCAAAGACTGCTGCTAAGAAAACTAAACTTTATTCTTACTATGGTAAAGAAATCTATTTAGCAGCGAAGGCAGGCGGCCCTGAACCGGACGGTAATCTAAGCCTTAGAAGATTAATTGAAAAAGCAAAGAAAGATCAGGTTCCTGGAGACGTTATCAAGCGTGCGATTGATAAAGTTAAGAACGGTGCTGTAGAAGATTATGAAAGTGTACAGTTTGAAGGTTTTGGTCCTTCAGGATCAACTGTTATTGTTAAATGTTTAACAGATAACATCAACCGTACTATTTCACAGGTACGTCCTGCATTCACTAAATCAAAAGCTAAGCTTGGTGCTGAAGGTTCAGTATCTTATTTATATGATGTAGAATCTGTTGTTCAGTTCAAAGGAATGGACGAAGAAACTGCAATTGATGCATTAATCGAAGGCGAAGTTGATCCTAAAGATATCGAAACTTTAGAAGATGGCAGCTTAAAGATTACTGGCGAACCAACTGATTATAACGCAATTAAGACAGCTATTGAAAATAAGCTTCCTGATGTTGAATTTGATGTTGATGAAATCCAAACTAAACCACAGGAAACAGTTGAACTTGAAGGTGAAGATATGGTTTTATTTGAAAGACTAATGAATCTTCTTAATGACTGTGATGATGTTGACCAGGTTTATCACAATGTTTCTAACTATGATGATGGTGAAGAAGAATAGCGAGAGCTATTCTTTTTTTCGCAAAAAAATACGGTTCTTATGAACCGTATCTGTATTATTTATGAGCAATTACATCTTCTTTAATAGCTTGGTCACTTACTGCTTTTGCAACAGTCACTGCTACACGTGCGTCAGTTGCACGAGGGATAATGTAATCCTTATTTAATTCTTCATCGCTCACAAGACTTGCTAAGCCCTTTGCAGCAGCTAGTTTCATACCTTCAGTAATCTTAGTGGCATGAACATCTAAAGCGCCTCTAAATAAGCCTGGGAAGGCTAATACATTATTAATCTGGTTAGGGAAGTCTGAACGTCCAGTTCCTACGACTGCAGCACCTGCATTGACTGCATCATGATATTTGATTTCAGGTTCTGGATTAGCCATTGCGAATACAATTGGCTTTTCTTTCATTGACTGAACCATTTCTTTAGTAAGAAGACCTGGAGCTGAAACACCAATAAAGACATCTGCTTCTTTGACTGCTTCTGCCATAGTCATACGTTTATTAGATTTGTTTGTGATTTCTGTTAATTCCTGAGTTAAGAAGTCATACTTATCATAATCATCCTTGATCACAATACCATTGATATTAAAGCCATAGATTTCCTTAACACCTAAATCATGAATCATATGGATAATAGAGCTTCCTGCTGCACCTGTACCACTGACTACTACAGTGACATCTTCCGGTTTCTTATCTACAACCTTTAAGGCATTCACTAAAGCAGCAGTAACGACAATAGCTGTACCATGCTGATCATCATGGAATACAGGAATATCTAATTCCTTCTTTAGTGTTCTTTCAATTTCTACACAACGTGGTGCACTGATATCTTCTAGGTTGATACCACCAAAAGTAGGGGCAATCTGTTTACAGAACTTAATGATTTCCTGAGGATCCTTTGTATCAATACAAAGAGGAACAGCATCAATATTCGCATATTTCTTAAAAAGAATAGATTTACCTTCCATTACTGGAAGTCCAGCAGCTGGTCCAATATCACCAAGTCCTAGTACTGCAGTTCCATCACTGACTACTGCCACACTATTACCCTTCCATGTATAATCATAAACAGTTTCTGGATTATTGTGGATTTCACGACATGGCTGAGCAACACCAGGTGTATAAGCCATAGATAAATCTTCCATTGTGTCCATTGGTACCTTCACATTGATTTCCATCTTACCATGATGTTCTTTATGAAGTGCTAATGCTTTTTCATATATATCCATGTTTTTTCTCCTTATCATCATTTTTACACCAAAATTATACGAAGCATTTCAATAGAAGTCAATAAAAGAGCACTTTCGTGCTCTTAAATGAATTATAGTGTTGTCACCATTAATTCTAGTCCACCTTCATAATGTACTAAATCAACATCTGAACAGATAATAAACTGATCACCCTTTTTAATAGGCATATCATTGACAGTACCTTCACCATCAATGACTGATACTAACTGGAAAGGATCATCATTCTTAATTTCTGTACTTCCTTCAATTAAGTAATGATCAACAGTTAAATATTCACATTTTAAATATCTAGTCTTAGAACCATGGTCTAATTTAGTATTTACAAATAATTTATTCTGATCTAAGTCAGCTGGTACCTTTGTACAGTCGATTGACTGCTGTACATGTAATTCTCTTTCTTTACCATCATCACCCTTACGATGATAATCATAAACACGATAAGTGATATCTGAAGACTGCTGTGCTTCATAGATTAATGAACCACCACAGATTGCATGTAATGTACCTGCTGGGATATAGAAGAAATCACCCTTGTGGATTTTAAAACGATTGAGTAATTCATCATACTTATCTTCTTCAATATCCTTAATGAATTCTTCTTTAGTTTTAGCATAATGACCCATAACCATATCTGTACCATCATCCGCCTGTAATACATACCATGATTCAGTCTTACCTAAAGAATTTTCATGAATCTTTGCATATTCATTATCTGGATGTACCTGTACAGATAAATCCTGTTTAGCATCAATAATTTTTACAAGTAATGGGAACTGATCACCTTCTACATTACCAAATAATTCACGATGATTTTCAAACATCCATGATACTGTTTTTCCTTTATATTCACCTTCAGCGATTGGGCAATCGCCACTCTTATGACCTGAGATAACCCATGCTTCTCCTGTATGATCACTTGGGATATCATAACCATAAACATCTCTTAACTTAGTTCCACCCCAGATTTTTTCTTTTAAAACTGGCTGGACCTTTAAAATATGACCCATTATATATTCCTCCTATTTCATATACTCATATTCTAATATATTCATTCCTATTTTTCTAGTCTAGCGCTTACTTTGTATATTTTTTACTGCTTACCTGGATAATTTTCTTCTGTATAAATCTTATATCCTTCTTTTTTTAGTAAACGTACAAAGATTCCATCTGCATCAATGACCCTGTGGGAGAATGTACCATCATAAATATGATTAAGACCACAGCTAGGTGAACGGCTCTTTAAAATAACATAATCAATATCATATGCTTTAAGTATATCTAGTGCCCTTTGTGCTCCCTCTACATATTCCTTTGTAACATTTTTACCATTAACTGTCTCTACACATAATGGCTCTTCTGAAACTATTTCAGCAGGATCTCTAGGAATAGAGAGCCCTCCTAATACTTCAGGACAAATAAGTACTGCTTCACCTTTCTTATCAATAAGTTCTAATGCTTCTATTCTATTAGAATCTCCTCGATAAGTACAATCATAGCCACATAAGCATTTACTTATTCCAATCATCTACATACTCCTTAATGTCATGTGCTTTATAAGCGATTTTAGTAGCTCCTGCAGTCTTTAACTCTGCCTCTCCTCTAAATCCCCAATCACAGCCAATTGTCTTCATAGAAGCGTTAATTCCTGTTTCTATATCAACATTAGAATCACCAATAAAGACACATTCATCCTTGGTTAAACCAATATCATTTAATGCAAGATTTAAAGAAGTAATATCAGGCTTTTTAGGATAATCTGCACATCCTCCATATGTAGTAATAAAACGATCACCAAATAGCTTAGGTACAATCACTTCAGCTACTGTATGTGGTTTATTTGTGACACAAGCAAGCTTAATACCTGCTTTATGTAAATCTTCTACTAATTCTTTAATACCAGGATATGGTGCTGTGTAATCAAAACAATGATCCTTATAGTAGTCCATGAATTCTTGTAAACATTGATCAAACAAATCCTGATGATCTTCTCCAAGTGCACGTTCTACTAGTTTTAAAACACCATTACCTACATACTGTTTATAGTTTTCAATAGGATGTGGTGCTAACCCACATGCCTCCAAAGCATGATTTGTACTTACTGCAAGATCCTTTAAAGAATCAACTAATGTTCCATCTAAATCAAATATACAACCTTTTATCATAACTGCCTCCATAATGTACCCCCATTATAACATTCTCATCCTATGAGTTTAAGCCTAATTATCTAATTGTTTTCGCTTACACACAATGATATAATAAATTTAAATGAGGTGAAATTATGAACGGATTAAAAGAACATAAATATATGGATTTCTTAACAACTATTGGCTATATCGTATTCGCGTTATGCTGTGTGATTGGTTTCTTTGCACATTTATATATCTTATTTGCGGTAGGTTTTGTTTTGATTTTTGTATTAAGATTAATCGGATACTCTTTAGATCGCTTTAATGAATATAAGCGTGGCTATTAGTCTAGATTTCTAGACTTTTTTATTGGATGTTAAAAGGATATGGGAACGCGTCCCATATCCTTGTTTTTTTATTCTTCTTCACTAGCTGGTAAAGTTTCTACAACTTCATGACATCTTGGACATAATCCATCTACTAATTCGCCTTCTTCGAACCAGTTCCAGCATCTTGGACACTGAACACCATGGAATTTTTCTGCCTTGATGAAACAAGTTTCATATTCATCTTTACCTTCAGCATTGTCATCTAAAGTCACTTTTGCGACGATGAATAACTGTTTCATAGAATCTTCTAATGCAGCTAAAGACTTATATTCATCCTTAAGAGTGATAGTAAGCTTACCTTCCATGTTAGAATTGATTACTTTTTCAGCTCTTAAGTTTTCTAATGATTTCATTACATCAGTACGTAAGTTCATGAATAAGTCGAACTGTTCTTTTAATGCATCCGCATTTTCAATTTCGAACTTTTCAGGCTTAGCTTCTAGGAATACAGATTCTTCCTGTTTTGCATCACAATGGAAGTGATCGTGTAATTCTTCTGCAGTGAAGACTAAGATTGGTGAGATTAACTTCATCATTGTCTTTGCATGATGATAAAGAACTGTCTGTACCTGTCTTCTTCTTGTAGAATCAGCCTTTTCGATATAAAGGATATCCTTTGTGAAGTCCATATAGAATGCACTTAATGTATTAGTGAAGTAGTTTAAGATTTCCTTATTTGCTTCTGAGAAGTTATAAGCATCCATAGACTTATGATATGCATCCATTAAGTCATTTAACTTAGCTAACATATACTGATCAACTGGTTCTAATTCATTGACTGGTAATACATCAGTATCCTTGAAATCATTTAAGTTACCAAGTAAGAAACGCATAGTATTTCTTACCTTACGATAGCTTTCAGATACTTTCTTTAAGATATCATCAGAGATACGTACATCTGACTGGAAGTCTACAGTAGTAGCCCATAATCTTAAGATATCAGCACCCCATTTATTGATTGTCTTGATTGGATCTACAGCGTTACCACCAGACTTACTCATCTTTAATCCCTTACCATCAAGAGTGAAACCATGAGATAAGACAGTCTTATATGGTGCTTTACCATGTACTGCAGTACCGATGATTAATGAAGAGTTGAACCATCCACGATACTGGTCACTTCCTTCGAAGTATAGATCAGCTGGATAACCTAATCCTCTTTCTACTAATACACCAGTATGTGATGAACCTGAGTCAAACCATACGTCCATGATATCTTTTTCTTTCTTGAAGATACCATTTGGTGAATGTTCGTTTGTATAACCTTCTGGTAATAAATCTTTTTCATCTCTTTCAAACCATACGTTTGAACCAAATTCTCTAAATAGTGCTGATACATGATCAAATACTTTCTGATCAATTACAGGAGTACCATCTTCACAATAGAAGATTGGAATTGGAACACCCCAAGTTCTCTGTCTTGAGATACACCAGTCACCACGGTCTTTAATCATATTATAGATTCTGATATGACCCCATTCATTGATCCAGTTAACGCTATCGATTTCACTTAATAGTTTTTCTCTGATCTTATCGATAGAACAGAACCACTGGTCAGTTGCTCTAAAGATGATAGGCTTCTTAGTACGCCAGTCATGAGGGTAGCTATGTGTAATCCAAGTAAGATTTAATAAAGCGCCTAATTCTTCTAGTTTTACTGTAACAGTCTTGTTTGCATCATCAACATACTGACCTGCAAGCCATTCACCACATGATTCCATCATGCAGCCATGTTCATCAACGTTTACAAGTACTGGTAATTTATATTTCTGACAGATGTTAAAGTCGTCTACACCAAATCCACTTGCTGTATGAACGCATCCAGTACCTGAATCAGTTGTAACATGGTCACCCATGATAACTAATGATTCTCTTTCTGGATAAAGTGGATGAGTACATGTGATGTATTCTAATTCTTCACCCTTGAAACGTTTTAAGATTTCTTTTTCTTTTAATCCAAATGTTTCCCATAATGAATCAACTAATTCTTCTAAGACAACAAGATTACCTTTTTCAGATTTAACTAATGCATAAGTGAAACGTGGGTTTAAACAGATTGCCTGGTTTCCTGGGATTGTCCAAGGAGTAGTAGTCCAGATTACGAAGTAGTTATCATCACCTTCTAAGATGCCTTTACCATCTTTTACCTTGAAACGTACATAGATAGTAGGTGATTTTACATCATGATATTCTACTTCTGCTTCAGCTAATGCTGATTCAGATGAAGGTGACCAATATACTGGCTTTAATCCTTTATAGATTAATCCATCTACAGCCATCTTCGCAAATACATCAATCTGTCTTGCTTCAAATTCTTTATGTAAAGTTAAATATGGATGTTTGTAGTCTGCAAATGTACCTACACGGATACACTGCTGCATCTGACGTTCAACCTGCTTTAATGCATATGCATAACATTTTTCTCTGAACTTTGCAGTAGACATAGATTTTCTATCTACACCCTGCTTCTGAATTGCATTTTCGATAGGTAAACCATGAGTATCCCATCCTGGAATATATGGTGTATAGAAACCTTCCATATTCTTATAACGACAAATAACGTCTTTAATAACCTTATTTAACATATGTCCAACATGCATATTACCATTTGCATATGGAGGTCCATCATGGAAAATGAAATGTTCTTTTCCTTCATTCTGTTTGATCACCTTTTCATACATGTTAGCGTTCTGCCATCTTTCTACGTAAGCAGGTTCCTTAGTAGGAAGCTTACCACGCATCTCAAAATCAGTTTTTGGCATTAAGAGTGTGCTTTTGTAATTCATATATATCCCCTTTCACAAATAAAAAAACGTCCTTCATAAAGGACGTTTGCACGCGGTACCACCTTTGTTCATATCATTCGATATGCACTTAAGATCTTAACGCAATCAACGGCATTCCCTACTTTATTCAGGATGCAGCTCCAGAGTGATTCCTGACCAATACACCTTCACCGTTTCCACCACCCACGGTTTCTCTATAAGTTCTCTTGATCAGCGCTCTCTTTCTTCGCTTTTTTTTCTTCTTCATTAATTAAACTAAAAATTTCTGATTTGTCAATAGTTTCTAGCAATTCTGTGCTGATTTTTACAATTTCAGCCCTAAAATCTTTTGCTTCATCCTTAAAGCCTTCTACTTCATCACTTAAACCCTTCACATAATTCATAGACTCTTTAAGAATCATATTCGCATTATGCTTCGCCTTTGTAATCAGTTCACTGGCTTCCTTTAAAGCAAGACGGGAAATCTCTTCATTGGTCTTTCGTTCAACAGATTGACGATTAGCCATCGCGATATTCTCTTTTTTAACTTTATCCAACTCTTTTTCAAGTCTTCTAATTTGTAAAGTAGTTTCCTGAATTTTCTTTTCTAAAGTCTCAATCATATCATCGACTTCTTCAGTATTATATCCACGAAGCTGCTTATTGAACATGTATCCCATAACCGTGTCCCCTCATCGATAATATTGGCCTTCTATTACATAATTATCCTGCTTTGTTCTTCTATCTGTTATGAATATCTTTACTCGGCCATGATGACGTAAAGATATTATAGCGTTATTATCGCATATTTTTGAAATATCTTCAATAACTTTGTAGTTAAGCTTGACATACTGACCATGAATGGCTTCTACTGCTTTATTGCGAGAGATGCCAAATAATTGCGCAACCATCTTATCTAAACGTAAAGAAGAAACGATCACTGTTTTAGTATAGGTATCCTGCTGAATAGACAGACGATCTTTACTTTCTACTAAATGAATAGAAGAACGTTTGATACGTGTGAGATTCATACGAATATAATCGCTATTTTCTGTCATACAGGCAAAGGAAAGCGGCTCTTCATTGATATCACCGATACATTGACGCTTAATACCTAAATGCATTAAAGCCCCTAAGACATCGGAATGTTTGAGTTTTCCAAATATATCATTATAATCTACTTGAAATACTGTAACTTTAAAGTCTTTAGGTTCAAATTCATAGAAATCAGGCGCTATGAGCACTCTTTTATTTTCTGCCCCATCAAAGCCTCCATCTGCTTCTACTTTGAGTTCATGACCAATAACACTTTCTACAATGGACTGCTGATGTGGATCAAGAAATTGTGTAAGAATCATACGCTGTGAATAAAGTGCCTGATCCTTGTAATCTAATATTTTAGAGACGAATTCTTCATCACCTTTAAAATGTTCTAACATATTTCATAAAAAAAGTATTAGCGGATGCTAATACTTATTCCTCCGTACTTGTAGGTGTGTCATCATCAAGAGTAATTGAACCAGTTACACCGATGTTCTTAGGTGTACATAAGAAAATCTTAGGACCAATTACCTGAATATCACCATCAATTGCGAAAATAACACCAGTTAAGAAATCAACAACACGTTTCTGCTGTTCCTTCTGTAAACGATGTAGGTTAACGACAGCTGCTTTATTTTTCTTTAAATAACCACCAATTTCCTGAGAATCAGAATAAGCACGTGGTTCAAATAATACAAGACTAGAGTTGGCATCAAATGGCTTCAACATCTCACTTGTCTTTTTAGTCTTATTGTTTTCAAAAATATTAGAATTTTCTTCCTGTCCGTTTTGTGCAGTATTGTAGTCTTCTGTATATCCTTCTTCTTCACCGAATAACCAATCTTTAACCTTATCCATACACATGTAAAACCTCCTGTTTGTTTTGTTTATTATAACACATTAGTGATGTGATTTGTACACATTTCTATTTTCTAACCCAAAGATACGTGCAGAATATGATCCTGGTTCAGTATCCTTGAGGGCTTTTTCAAACATATTCATTCTTGCATCTACATTATCAATAAGTGTTAATGCTTCTGCTTCAGGAATCTGTGGAAGAACTGGAGAACCATATTCCTGTTTACCATGATGAGAAAGAATCATATGTTCTAGTAAGAATACTTCTTCTCCCTCGATATGTAATTCTTCTGCCATGTCCTTCACCATTGCATGACCAATAGAGATATGACCTACTAAGCTTCCTTCAATAGAATAAGCAGGAACAATAGGTCCTGTGAATTCTTTAACCTTACCAATATCATGTAGAATAACACCTGCATATAGTAAATCTGCATCTAGAAAGCTATAAACGTTAATGAGCTGATCTGCAAGCTTCAACATACATAAAGTATGATAAAGAAGTCCTGAGGCAAAATCATGATGATTTTTAGTAGCTGCAGGATAGTTCACAAAAGCTGTATAATGTTTTTCAATAAGTCCATGAACAATCGCATAAAGACGAATGTTGTGGATCTTCTTCATATACATATCTAATTCCTTCTGCATCACTGCTTTTTCAATAGGTGGCTGTGGTAAGAATAAAGCCTTCTGTTCATCATTCATTTCAATAGGCTCAAGCTTAACGATTTTCATCTGTCTCATGCCCTTATAGTTGATGATATCTCCTTTACCTCTTACAACCTGTCCTCTTTCAAATAAACGAATCTGTTCATCTGTGGCAGACCAGAGCTTTGCATCAATAGTGCCTGTTGCATCCTGTAAGACAATATTTAAATAAGAAGACTTGTTGGCACCATTTGTTTTACCTACAGTGACTGAGATAATAATAGCTTCAAAGCCAACTGTTTCTTTTCCTGGATTCATTTCATTAATTTTAATCATTCAATTCACTCCATATTTCATCCATCACAATCAGAATATCTTCATAATCATACCCCTTTTGCTTAAGAAAACGGCTGATACGCATCTTTAATTCCTGATCATGATATTTATTTTGATAACGTTTATATGTCTTTTCACATTCCTGTTTTAATAAAGACAATGTACGTTCATGAGAAAATTCAAAATCATAGCTATTCATAACAGAAAGAATTGTATTTTCGCTATATCCTTTATTATATAAGGTTCTCTTGATTTTTTGAATTAATCCCTGTGGAAAGAGCTTTCTATTGTTTGAATAGAGCTGATCCACAATATTAAAAGCATATTCTTTTTCTTCTGATTCGTCAAATTTTTCGATTTCTTCTTCAATTAAATGTTCTGGAATGTCTTTATTCTTTAAATCAATAAGTGCCTTTTTTAAGCCTTTGCCCTTCTTAAGAGTTGCATCAATATAGCTTCTTACATATTTACGATCATCTATGAGATGACGATCTGTTAATAAAGCCATACATTTCATAATTTCTATTTCATTATAGTCTCCATAAGTTTCTAAGCGTTTCTTTAAGTCATGGAAACAATAATCATGATAGCTAAGCAGCTTTACTGCTTTAAAATATAAATGTCTGATATTCTGCTTCTCTTTAAGAATATCTATAACTTCCTGATTGACACGAGTTTGAATGGCGAGATGGAATGTTTCTACATCTTCTATAGTACATTCAAGAGCTATTTTTCTTTTACCACTTACAAATTCTACTGAAACTCGCTTTTCATGTGGTTTTATTGAAGAGACTACAAAACAGTTTTCAAAATGATCAATAGAACTGTTATACACATGCATCACTCCTTTATAGAATGTATGAGAATCAAATTGTTGGGCATGATGAGCTGCATACTCTTTATAAGGTGTAAGATCCTTATGAGATAATTCTATTACTTTTTCGATATATTCTTCTTGAGTATAAAAGAAATGACCATTACCACCCTCTACAATAACAGGATCTAAATTAGAATCATATCTTGCAAGAACTGGTAAAGAAGAGGCCATCGCTTCAATAAATGTTAGACCTTGTGTTTCTGTTAGAGATGCTGAGACAAATAAATCTCCCGAATAATAGAAATCAGGAATAACATCTGCACTTTGACATCCTGCAAAACGAATATAATCATCCATTTTTAAATCATGTGTTAATTGCATCAAAGTGTTCTTTGCAGGTCCATCACCTATAATAAACAATCGTATATTTGGATTCCTTTGAACGATTTCGGGCATTGCGTTAATGATGAGATCTAATGATTTTTCTTCAGCAAGTCTGCCTAAAGAGATTAAATTAAAATGATTAGTAAGACCATACTCTTCTTTGATTTGATTTGTATGTTCTTTATTATATATTTTAAAGCGTTCTAATTCGAGTCCCGTAGGTACAATATTGATTTCTTTCTTTATTCCAATAGATTTCATCATAGAAGCAGTTTTAGCACTAGGGACAATAAGAGACGTTGTATGGGTTGTATATATCTTCATCAGCTTCTTTACAATCTTTTTCGCGATTGAATCGAATGGTTCGATTCCTTTAGTGACATAGTAAGTGTAGTCATAAAGATTGGTATGGAATGTATATACGGTAGGAATATTAAGCTTATAACCACATAATCGTCCAAATAAGCCTACGCCATATTCAGTCTGCGTATGAATGATATCAGGATTAAATTCTTTAATCTTTTTAAATATTTTATTATTATAAATGCCTGCCATACGGTATCCATAAATACTTTTAAGAGAGATTCCATTCATTCTAATAATAAATGGATCATCTTCCATATGAACACCAAGAGGAGGAATTGTAGTTATAATCAAGACTTGATGACCATGTTTCATTAATTCATTTCTGAGTATACCAATTGATGAAACAACGCCATTAATATCAGGATAATAAGTGTCTGTAAATATCGCAATACGCATGTTGAATCTCCTTTAGCTTGCACTTACATTATACTGAATATAATAGAAAATTAAAACATAAAAAAAAGGACCTGGCAGCTTGCTATTGTCGCGTCT
>NZ_FR898782.1:0-978 GCF_000437715.1 Catenibacterium sp. CAG:290 | reverse complement strand
TATATACATCTCTTACAACAAATAATTTTCTATTACCTCAGCACATCCATCATGATCATTATCAGATACAATTACATCACTGATTTCTTTAATACTCTCTTTCGCATTACCCATTGCAACTGCAAGACCTGCAGTTTCTAATGCTTCCTTATCATTATCTGCATCACCTACTACTATAGTCTCTTCAATGGAGATACCTAAATGATGACATAACTGTTTTAATCCAGTTCCTTTATCTACACCTTTCGCATTCATTTCTAAACCTGTTGCTTCTGAATCCTTCATCTCTAATTTAAGTCCTGCTTCTTTAATAGCTTTTCTTGTATGATCTCTTGCAGCTTTTGAATGATGATAGATGTTAAGCTTATGTACTGAATAAGGATTACCTACATAATAGTCATAGATGTTATCTACTTTAGTAGTGACTTCTTCATACATCGGCTGGTAGACACCCATATAATAATCATTCATATGTGGCACTTTGTCTTTTTCTACTACAGATGTAATTCCCATTAAATGAACCATCTCATCCGTTTCCTTACCAATTTGAATCAATGTGTTGACTTCTTCTTCACTTAATGGTGATTCATAGATACTTCTTTCTTCTTCATAATCATAGACAAGTGCACCACTGACACAATTCACATAGCGTAGTCTTGGTAGCACTTCTCTATACTCCTTAAGCTCTGCAGGACATCTTCCTGTATTAAGTATTACTATCTTACCTGCCTCAATTGCCTTATTAATAGCCTCTACTGTTTTATTAGAAATCTTCTTTTCACTATTAAGAAGTGTACCATCCATATCAAATGCGATTAATTTATACATGTGTAATTCCCCCTTTTATATGTATCATATTCTATCACAATATAGCCTACAAATATGAGCAGTTTCATAATATCAAAAAGAGGAACTATCTAGTTCCCCTGTTGTCCTAACCATTCCCATAGTCATACATCCATAATTAGAACATCCTAC
>NZ_FR898781.1:0-49354 GCF_000437715.1 Catenibacterium sp. CAG:290 | reverse complement strand
TGTAATCAGAGGGTCACAGTCCCTCTGGAGAAGGACTAACCGCCTACCGTTATGGTAGCACCCATGTTTCGATTGTAATAGTTTAAAATTACGGTGCAATATAAAGTTGGTAGAGAAGTATCTAGTATCTACAGAAGAGAATCGGTTTGAGTATTCTCCGGTGCCAAAACGGTGCCAAGAAATCAGGCAAATCAAAATAGGTGGTGCAATTCAACCGTTTTTCACTGTATTTTGGAGAGAAAACCATAAAAAACATGAGGTAAAATGGAATTAAAGTATCGTGCTTATAGACGAATAGAGCTTATTCAAATGTTTAATGAGAGAGAGCTGGATCTTATTATCATGATGGAAAATAATGCCCTAAAAGGCCCCTCTCTTTTGTTAAAAACATACCCTCTCGTCAAGTATTATCATAAAGATACTTCTTTAGAATCTCTTCCATTACTCTATGATACATCTACAGAGTATGAAAATATGGATACAGAAACAGAACAATTACTTTTAAAAGCCTGTATGAAAGAAGGTTATGTCATCTTACAGAAGTTTATGAATCAGAGTCCTTATTGTAAGTACTTATCTTCTTCCCCTACAAATAAGACATCTTCATTGTATCTTTACTATCATGAAGATGCTCATCAAATCATTCATAATATTATTCAGGTAATCAAAAAGCATGCCATCTAGGCATGCTCATTTTATTCTAGTTCAAATGCTCCAGTATATAACTGATAATACTGACCTTTCTGTTTAATTAAGTCCTCATGAGAACCACGTTCAATAATATGACCATGATCTAATACCATGATAACATCTGAATTCTGTACAGTAGACAATCTATGTGCAATAACAAATACAGTACGACCCTTCATTAAAGCATCCATACCCTTTTGTACAATCGCTTCTGTACGTGTATCAATAGAAGATGTTGCTTCATCCATGATCATAACAGGTGGATCTGCCACCGCAGCTCTTGCAATCGCAATAAGCTGTCTCTGACCTTGTGATAAACTTGCCCCATTACCAGTCAACATTGTGTTATAACCATCTGGTAAACGAGTAATGAAATCATCAGCACCAGCAAGCTTTGCAGCTTCAATACATTGTTCATCAGTCGCTTCTAGATAACCATAACGGATATTATCCATAACTGTACCAGTAAAGAGGTTTGTATCCTGTAAGATAATACCAAGTGATCTTCTTAAATCAGGCTTTTTGATCTTATTGATGTTGATACCATCATATCTGATCTTACCATCTTCAATATCATAGAATCTGTTAATAAGATTAGTAATAGTTGTCTTACCAGCACCAGTAGCCCCTACAAAGGCTACTTTCTGACCAGGCTTTGCATATAATGTGATGTTATGAAGAATCATCTTATTAGGATTATAAGCGAAATCTACATCATGCATTTCTACATCGCCTTCAAGTCTTGTATAAGTCACAGTACCATCTTCATGTGGATGCTTCCATGCCCACATTTCAGTACGTTCAGTTGTTTCTACTAATTCACCATTTTCTTCTTTAGCATTCACTAAAGTAACATAACCTTCATCAAATTCAGGTTCTTCATCTAATAATCCAAAAATACGACTAGCCCCAGCTAGACCCATAACAACAGAGTTGATCTGCTGAGAAATCTGACCAATCTGACCAGTGAACTGCTTAGTCATATTCAAGAATGGAACAACAATAGAAATATTAAGTGCCATACCAGATAAAGATACATTTGGTGTCTTTAGATAAAGAAGAACACCTCCTGTTAAGGCAATTAATACATAAAGAATATTACCCATGTTATGAAGAACAGGCATCAAGATATTCGCAAATGTATTGGCTTTTTTAGATGCTTCAAACCAAGCATTGTTTACTCTATCAAACCCTTCGATTGCATCTTCTTCATGGTTAAATACTTTGATAACCTTCTGCCCATTCATCATTTCTTCGATATAACCTTCAGTTGCACCAAGAGTCTGCTGCTGTTTAATAAAGAATCTTGAACTCTTAGAACCAAAATTCTTAGTAATAAAGAACATGATAACACAGCCAATTAATACAACCCCTGTTAACCAGAAGCTATAGTAGATCATGATGCAAAATACTGTTAGAAGTACAATAGAAGTCTGCATCAATGCAGGTAATGACTGAGAAATAAGCTGTCTTAATGTATCTGTATCATTTGTATAAATAGACATGATATCACCATGTGCATTTGTATCAAAATAACGGATTGGAAGACTTTCCATTCTAGCAAACATCTTTTCTCTGAATTTCATTAATGAACCCTGAGTAACTACAGCCATTAAACGGTTGTATGTAAATGAAGCAATTAATGAAAGAATGTAAAGAATAAGTAATACAGTTACAAATGATAATACTTCAGGCTTAGCATGTAGCCAGTCTTTTGTACGCCAGTATTTTTCAATAACAGCAATGATATTCTGCATAAAAACAGATGGAATAGAGCTGACGACTGAGTTAAAAAGAATTAATGCAATAATAATAGGTAGAAGAACAGGATAGAATTCAAAGAGTGTTTTAATGAGACGTGTAAATGTGTTCTTCTTATTACCACGATTATTTTTCATCCTGCTCACCTCCCTTGTTTTGTGAATAGTATACTTCTTGATAAATTGGATTTGATGCAAGAAGTTCATCATGAGTACCGATTGCTTCAACAGAACCATTATTCATGATAATAATCTGATCTGCATCCTGTACACTTGAAACTCTTTGTGCAATGATGATTTTTGTAGTTTCAGGAATAAACTTCTTAAATCCCGCTCTAATAATAGCATCTGTTTTAGTATCTACAGCACTTGTAGAATCATCAAGAATTAATATTTTTGGTTTCTTAAGTAATGCACGAGCAATACATAATCTCTGTTTCTGACCACCAGACACATTTGTACCACCCTGTTCAATATGTGTATCATATTTATCTGGGAACTGTTCAATAAATTCATCTGCACATGCAAGATGACATGCTTCTTCTATTTCTTCGTCTGTGGCATCTTTATTACCCCAGCGTAAGTTTTCTTTAATAGAGCCAGAGAATAAGACATTCTTCTGTAATACAACAGAGACTGCATCTCTTAAAGTGACTAAGTCATAGTCTTTTACATTTACACCACCGACTTTAACTTCACCTTCAGTCACATCATATAGACGTGAAATAAGGTTAACAAGTGATGTTTTAGAAGAACCTGTTCCTCCTAGAACACCAATAGTCTGTCCTGATTTAATATGTAGATTAATATTTTCAAGAGCATAACGATCAGCACGCTTAGAATATTTAAATGATACATTATCAAAATCAATAGAACCATCATTTACTTCATAAATAGGATTTTTTGGATTAGAAATAGTACGTTTTTCTTCTAATACAGCAACAATACGTTCACATGATTCAATAGAGATAGTCACCATTACAAAGATCATTGATAACATCATCAAGCTCATAAGAATTTGGAAACTATAAGTAAGTAATGAAGATAACTGTCCAACCTGAATAATAGCTCCACCAAAATTAACAACTAAATAAGAACCAAAAGTAAGTACGAAGATCATTACAACATAAAGACAGAACTGCATCATTGGGTTATTTAAGGCAAGAATCTTTTCAGCTCTTGTGAAATCACCACAAACATCTTCTGCAGCTTCATTGAATTTCTTCTTTTCAAAGTCTTCACGTACAAATGATTTTACAACTCTAATACCGTTGATATTTTCCTGTACTGAATTATTTAAGTTATCGTATTTCTTAAATACTTTTCTAAATAAAGGCATTGTCTTCTTAATAACAAGTCCTAAACCAATACCAAGTACTGGAATAGTAAATAAGAAGATCAACGCAAGTCGACCACCCATAATAAATCCCATGACCAATGAGAAGATCAACATAAGTGGAGCACGTACAACTGTACGAATAATCATCATATAAGCCATCTGAACGTTAGTGACATCAGTTGTCATACGAGTTACAAGTGAAGATGCACTAAAACGGTCAATGTTTTCAAATGAGAAGTTCTGAACTGCAACAAACAAGTCTTTACGTAAATTCTTACCAAAACCAGCTGAAGCATTGGCTGCTTTAATACCTGCAAGAGCCCCAAATAGGAGTGAGAAACAGGCCATGATAATAAGTATCACACCATATCTCATAATAACAGAGAGATCACAACCATTCTGCATTCTATTGACTAAATTTGCGACCATTAATGGAATAATACATTCTACTAATGCTTCAAAAGCCACAAGAACAGGTGTCAAAATTGAATCTCTCTTGTATTCACGAATACTTTTCTTAAGCACACGAATTATATTCATATTTTTTCCCCTTTCATTCATTTTCTAGATTTGAATAGACTTTACTAAGAAGATCAGCTAAAGTATCAATTTCTTCCTGTGTTAACCCACTCACCATTAAACGATTTGCCTGCGCTATATTATGTCTTACTTGTGCACAATGGCTTTCACCTTTTTGTGATAAACAGGCAATTTTAATTCGCTTATCCTTCGGATCATCACAACAATCAATCAGATTCTTTTCTTGAAGTCTTCCTAGAAGTCCCGCAGTTGTTGATTGAGCTACATGTAAATCCTTCTCAATCTCCTTAAAGGTCATTCTCTGATCAGGTGCGTCCTGTAATTTCAATAAAACATGGGACTGCATTAAAGTTAATCCTTCTTTTCTTAAAGAATTATTCGCACGCTTCTTTAAACAGTCATTAATATGCTTAATATAGCTTACTGCTTCACTTTCTCTCATCAGTTTACCTCCTTCTGCGCATTAGAATGATAGTACACTTTCGATTCAATGTCAATAGCATACTATTAAATATCAAATTATGAAAAAAGAAGGACTTAGTCCTTCTTCTCAGCCTTAGATTCACAATAATAACATCTATAGATACGTTTTTCTCTATTTGCTAGATAGAACACCTGATCTAAATCTTTTTCTACAGATGTAATACATCTTGGGTTCTTACATTTAGCCACATTAATGATTTTTTCAGGAAGCTGTAATTTCTTCTTTTCTACTGTTTCACCATTCTTAATAATAGATACGGTAATATTAGGATCAATATAACCTAATACATCTAAATCAACATCAAAATCGTTATCAATCTTGATGATGTCTTTCTTACCCATCTTATTAGAACGGCAATTCATGATGATTGCAACCTGACAATCTAACTTACCTAGATCAAGAGCATCATATACTTCTTTTGCTTTACCAGCTGCAATATGGTCAATCACAATACCATTTTTAATACTGTCTATTCTCATAATCTTTCCACCTCATTCTGTAATCCTAATAAGCTTAAGATCAATGCCATACGGATAAAACGTCCATTATGAGCCTGTCTGAAATAAGCAGCTCTTGGATCTGCATCGACTTCAGTCTTGATTTCATTGACACGTGGAAGTGGATGCATAATAATCATATCTTTCTTTGCAGCCTGTAATTTTTCTTCATCTAAGATGTAAGTATCTCTTAAACGGATATAATCCTGTTCATTGAAGAAACGTTCCTGCTGTACTCTTGTCATATAAAGAATATCTAATTCTGGCATAACTTCTTCCATGCTACGTACTTCTTTATATTCAATACCCATTGGATCAAGAATGTCTTCTTTTAAGTATTCAGGAAGTTTTAATTCATCTGGAGAGATAAATACAAACTTAGTACCTTCATAACGTGACATTGCTTTTAATAATGAATGAACTGTACGTCCAAACTTCAAGTCACCACAGAAACCTACTGTAAGGTTCTTTAAAGTGCCTTTTTCTCTCTGAATAGTTAATAAGTCAGTTAATGTCTGAGTAGGGTGATTATGTCCTCCATCACCTGCATTAATTAAAGGTACAGTGCATGTTGATGAAGCCACAACTGGAGCACCTTCCTTTGGATGACGCATTGCGATAATATCACAATAGCCGCTAACTACATGAATTGTATCTGATACTGTTTCTCCCTTAGAAGCACTAGATACGTTTGCAGTTGGGAATCCTAATACCTTTCCTCCAAGTGATAACATAGCACTTTCAAAAGATAGTCTTGTACGTGTACTAGGTTCGAAGAATAGTGTTGCAAGAATCTTATGTGCACATACGTCCTGATAACGTGTACGGTCTTTGATGATATCGTTTGCGAGTGCGATTAAATCATCAATTTCTTCAACAGATAAGTCCATTGGATCAATAATGAATTTTTTCATGGTGAGCTCCTTCTTTATAAACTTGTTTTAATTCCTATCTATTATATCACAGCCCCTCTATTTAAACAGTTTTTTCTAATAAAAACGTTTAATTGATATATTAACTATATTATTATGATATAGGTAAGGAGAAAGATTATGACTGAAAAAGAGAAAATGTTGAAAGAAATGTTGTATAATGCCAACCACGATAAAGATCTACTTAAAGAAAGAACAATCGCAAAAGACTTATGTTTCAAATTTAATCAGATGATGCCTTCTGATGTAGAGAATCAAAAGAAACTATTAAAGGAACTGCTTGGACAAATAGATGATACCGCATCGATTCTAGCATCTTTCTGGTGTGATTATGGTTACAACATCAAAGTAGGAAAAAACTTCTTTGCGAATCATAATACTGTCATTATTGATTGTGCTCCAGTAACTTTTGGAGATAATGTCTTTATCGCACCTAACTGTGGTTTTTATACTGCGGGACATCCAATTGATACAAAACGTAGAAATCAAGGACTTGAATTTGCTTATCCTATTACGGTGGGAAATAATGTCTGGATTGGTGCAGGTGTTCAAGTAATGCCTGGAGTCACTATTGGAAATAATGTTGTCATTGGTGGAGGCAGTGTTGTTGTAAAGGATATTCCTAGCAACAGTGTAGCCGTAGGTAATCCATGCCATGTGATAAGAGAAATAACTGATAAAGACGAACAAACAAATTGGAATCATTATTAAAAAAGGATGTCACTGACATCCTTTTTAGTCATTTTGAGGCATAAAACCAGATAAGCTTTCAGCCAATGTAGAAATAGGCATTGTCTGTACAATGACATGACCTGGTCCCTTGACTACTGTATTAAAGAATCCTTCTCCTCCTAGGAACTTATTCTTTATACCTTTTACAGAAACAACATCAATATGACAAGATGAACTCATTGCGACAAGATTACCTGTATTCACAACCATCTCTTCACCAGGATTTAAGTCATATTCTATAGCTGTACCATCTATCTCAATAAATAGTAAACCTGAGCCAAAATATCTATTCATGATGAACCCTTCGCCACCAAAAAATCCTATTGTACCTTTTTTAGAAAAAGAGATTTCTCTTTTTACTGTTTCTTCACTTGCAAGATAAGAAGACTTCTGAACAATAATATCTCCCTGGCTCACATCATACACAAGTATGTCACCAGGAAAAGAAGATCCTAAGGCAATCATGCTCGGCTCGGTTGCTGTATACTTATTCAAGAAAAGTGTTTCTCCTGAAAAAGCACGGCCAAATAGAGATTTCATACCACCTGATACAGTATCCATAGTTAAGGCTGGTTTCATCCATACCATTGCGCCACTATCTGTCAAAATAGATTCACCTTGATCTAGATGAAGTATTGCGACAGGAAGTGGTTTTCCTTTAATTTCATACTTCATATAATTTTCTCCTACTGATCTAATTTTAATTCATAAATTGCATCTGCTAAACCATCAGCATCTGGGTCCTTGAAAAAGCATGTTCCAATAGCTTTTAATTTATCAGGCGCATTCTCTGCAACGACACCAATTTCACATGCATCAATCATTTGGAAATCATTCATAGAATCTCCAAAACCGATTGTATCCTTCATATCTCCATGATAATAATCTACAACACGTCTCACACCATCTGCTTTTGTACAGTTCTTTAAGATGATTTCACCATTAATGAAATCATCTTCATATTTAGAGAATGTCACAATATTAAACATTGGTGCAATATACTTTACACAATCATAAAAAGCGATCGGATCAGGGGCAATAAAACCAATCTTAGTGACACCTGTCTTTTCTAAGTCAAACTGAGAGACAGGAATACGATTTTCTTCCTGACGTTTTAATTCAAAGAATCTCTGTAATTCTACATTATCCCCAAATTCCTTATTGTGTCTCTTGTCAAAGAATTCATTCACACCTGGTGTCTGATAAATAGCATGTTCAGTTTCTAGACAGAATAAGATACCATGATTCACAAAAAGTGTCATCATTTCTGAAAAAGTATATTGATCCATGTAGTTCTTAAAGATATACTTTCCATCTACCTGGACAAATCCTCCTGCACTTGCCACAATACCATCAATAGGTAATGCTTTAACATCACCTACAATAGAAGTAGGTGCTCTACCTGTACATAAGAATACTTTATTTCCTGCATTCTTTGCTGCTTGAATCGCTTCTTTAGTTTTTTCTGTTATATGTCTTGATTTTCCTACTAATGTACCATCAATATCAAAAAATAAAAATTTACTCATATACTACTCCATAATCTCATCAATCAATATAGGTTTTTCTACCTTTTCTTTACTAAAATGGAATGCACTTAATAATTCTTCTTTTCTTTCTTGTGTCCATTTACCATTATCATGAACAGTCACTAATGGTTCTCCCTGTTCTACATAATCACCAATCTTCTTATGTAGAATTAAACCAACGCTATGATCAATTTCATCTGTGACTGTTTCTCTTCCTCCACCTAGACGCATTGATACTAGTCCAAGAGTTAATGCCTCTAGATCTTCAATATATCCTGTTTCAGGTGCATAAACATCAAATATATGTTCAGCCATTGTAAACTTTTCAGGATAAAGAATATAATCGCTGTCTCCACCCTGTGCTTTTACCATTGCTTCTAAAGCATGTAATGCTTTTTTAGAAGAAATGGCGTCTTCTAGCATCTTTCTAGCTTCAGTCACTGTTTCTGCCTTTTGTGCCATTATCAACATTGTACTTCCTGCAGTTAAACATAATTCTAATAAATCCTCAGGACCATTGCCATTAAGTGTTGCAATTGCTTCTTTTACTTCTAATGAATTACCAATTGCATAGCCCAAAGGCTGGGACATATTAGAAATAGTGGCTCTTGTATCCTTATGAAGATGCTGACCAATTGTGATCATTGTACGAGCAAGCTTCTTCGCATCCTCCAAGTTTTTCATAAAAGCACCATCACCATATTTGACATCAAGTAAAATTGCATCACTGCCTGCAGCTAACTTCTTACTCATAATAGAAGAAGCAATCAAAGGAATAGACTGAACAGTTCCAGTGACATCTCTTAATGCATACATCTTCTTATCTGCAGGATCAAGAGACGCTGTCTGACCAATAATAGCTAAATGAATATCATTCACCTGTTTAATAAAATCTTCTTCATTGACATAAATATTAAGTCCTGGAATAGACTCCATCTTATCTAGAGTTCCACCTGTATGTCCAAGTCCCCTACCACTCATCTTAGCGACTGGTACACCACATGCAGCGACCATTGGACCTAATACTAAAGATGTCTTATCACCAACACCACCAGTAGAATGCTTATCTACTTTAATACCGTGAATACCACTTAAATCAATCACATCACCACTATGCATCATTTCTAAAGTCAGCTGGGCTGTTTCGTGATCTGTTAATCCATTAAAGACAACAGCCATCAAGAAAGCACTCATCTGATAATCAGGAATATCACCTTTTGTATATCCCTGGATTAATTCATGAATTTCTTCATCAGTTAATACTACATTATCTTTTTTCTTTTCAATAAGATCTACCATTCTCATAAATGTCACCTACTCAAACTGAGTTCCTACCTCGAATATATTCTTACCATTTAAATAATCCCTTACAGACATACGTTTCTTACCAGAAAGCTGTATCTCTGTAATAATAAATACACCATCTTCTACCTTTACACCGATTGCATCCTTAAAGATCTTAACGATAGTACCATTCTTTTCATCTTTATGATGTTCCTTAGCATTAGGGCAGTTATGAATTTCACCCTTATAGATTTTTACAACCTGTCCATTATAAGTTGTAAATGTACCCGGATGAGGATATAAGCCTCTTACATGATTAAAGATTTCTCTTGCTGTCTTATTCCAATCAAGTCTCTCATCTTCTCTCTTAATAATAGGTGCATAAACAACTTCATCAGGATTCTGTGGAATTCTATCATTTGTTTCATCAAAGATAGATGGTAATGTATCCTTTAATAATTCAGCACCAATATCAGTTAAACGATCATATACAATTTCTAAGTTATCATCATCTGTAATTGGTGTGGATTTTTGAGAGATAATATCACCTGCATCCATCTTTTCTGCCATATACATAATAGTCACACCTGTTTCTTTGCGACCATCAATAATAGCGCGATGCACTGGTGCTCCACCACGATAAAGTGGTAATAAAGACGCATGTACATTCACACAACCTAAACGTGGTGCTTCTAATACAGCAGTTGGGACAATCTGTCCATAAGCTGCAGTAATAATTAAATCAGGCTTTAGATCTAAGACTGCCTGATAATCATTTCTAATACGTTCCGGCTGTAATACAGGAATATCATGTTTTAATGCTTCCTGTTTCACATCACTCATAGTGAGTACTTTCTTTCTTCCTACATAACGATCTGGCTGAGTAACAACACCCACAACATCATATTTATTTTCTAGTAACATCTGCAGTACTTTTAATGAAAAAGATGCAGTTCCCATAAAAACTATTTTTTCACTCATAAAATTCCTCCTGTATTGTCTTTTTTATTATAACATACTCATTTTATAAGTGCTACCACACAGGAAAAACCAAAAAAACTATTGCAATCATCTAGCATTTTTGGTATTATAGTTCAGCAAACTATAGAACGAGGTGAGATTATTATGGCAAACATGAAACAGCAGATTAAACGTTATAAAAACGATAATGAAAAAAGATTAGCAAACAACGCAGTAAAGAGCGCTTTAAAGACTTCAATCAAGAAAGTATTAAACGCTGTAGAAGCTGGTGACAAAGAAGTTGCTACTAAGGAATTTAGCGATTGCACAAGACAGTTAGATGCATCTGTAACTAAGCATATCCATCACAAGAACTATGCTAGCAGACAGAAAGCAAGACTTCAGAAGAAAATTAACTCAATCGGATAATTGATAGAGTTTTCTATATGAAACATAAACATCCAGCATTTTGCTGGATGTTTTCTTATGCCTTGCATTTAGGGTGTAAGTTTCTTAAAATATAAGTGCGAGGTATAGAAATATGTTAAGAGAAGAAACAAGAAGTGTACAGGTAGGCAATTTAACTATCGGTGATAATAATCATGTAGTGATTCAGTCTATGTGTAATACAAAGACTAAGAATGTAGAAGCAACTATTAAACAGATTAATGCGTTAGAACAGGCCGGCTGCGAACTTGTAAGAGTAGCTGTATTTGATAAAGAGGATGCTTATGCAATTAAAGAGATCAAGAAAGGGATTCATATTCCTTTAGTGGCTGATATTCATTTTGATTATAAGCTCGCTCTTATCGCCATAGAATCTGGTATTGATAAGGTACGTATTAATCCTGGTAATATTGGTTCTATCGAAAAGGTAAAAGCAGTTGTAGATGCATGCAAAGAGAAGCATATCCCTATTAGAATTGGGGTTAATGGTGGTTCTTTAGAAAAAGATATTCTAGAGAAATATGGAGAACCTACACCTGAAGGTATGGTTGAATCTGCAATGAAGCATGTAAAGATTCTAGAGGATCTAGATTTCCATGATATCGTTATTTCATTAAAGTCTTCTAATACAATGTTGACTATTAAAGCGTATGAATTAGCATCTAAAACATTTCCTTACCCTTTACATGTAGGTGTCACTGAAGCAGGTACTGCCTTAGGAGGCACTATTAAGTCTGCTTTAGGTATTGGTACATTATTATATGAAGGTATTGGAAATACTATTAGAGTGTCTTTAAGTGATGATCCTGTAGAAGAAATTAAGGTTGCTAAGATTCTATTAAAGGAATTAGGTTTATTAAAGGGTGTTCCTACCCTTGTATCATGTCCTACTTGCGGTCGTATTCAGTATGATTTGATTCCTATTGCTAAAGAGATGGAAGATTTCTTAAAGGATATTCATCTCGATATTACTGTCGCAATTATGGGTTGTGCAGTAAATGGTCCAGGAGAAGCACGTCATGCAGATATTGGTATTGCAGGTGGTGTTGGTGAAGGTCTTCTTATTAAGCATGGTGAGATTGTAAAACGTGTTAAACAGGAAGATATGGTTCAGACACTTAAAGATGAAATTTTAAAGATGGTTGAAGAAAAAAGCGAGTAATTAATAAAACTCGCTTTTTTACGTTACGTTAGGTTTTCTATTTTATTATATATTTTGTGGATCTACCTTTTCCTTGAATCAGTATAACTCCCTTTTTCTCTAATATTTTTAATAGAGAAGATACTTTTGATTTACCAAAAGGTGTACTTGGTACTATTTCACTAATAGATTTTAGGACTGTTTTACTTAATGCTTTTAAAATAAGATGCTCATCATCTGTTAAATCAGAAATATCTTCAAAAACAGGCAATTCAATCTTTATAGTATTTTCTGATACTTCAAAACGAGGTTTCACAAAACTACTTTCATATAATTGTTTGATTCGTGTAATACCTGTCCCAAATATTTCTACAAAGCCTAATCGATAGAATACATTCGCAAGATTTCTATTTCTTAAAACAGATATTTTACCATTCAAATACTCTTCTTCAGAAATCCCCGAAGGCAATCCACCTGGAGACACTATATCGATATGATTATCAAACATAGATATTCTAATATGAGAATTCACATCCCACACCCTGTGAATAAGAGCATTCGCAATAGCTTCTCTAAAAGCTGCTTCTGGTATCTTTTCTACATTCTTTCTTTCAGGTCCTTCTATCACTTCATATCTATAATAATCTCTAAATACCTCAAGTGTTTTCTTATAGACTTCTAGAATAGACATATGATCAAATGTAATTCTTTTCTGAATAACACTGATATTTTCTCCAAATTTTATAATATCAACTCCAGGGAATTCATTATTATCCGCTAGTAAACCAGCCGCGTTATTATATCCATTATTATTGTCATAGAGATTAAGAGTTTTTAATGTATCAAGATTAAACGAACTGATTTGAACAGTTTTTTCTAATTGTTCTTCAAGAAAATGAAAAGTAAGATTTTGGTCTTTACATGGTAATTCCTCAAAGCTAATATTTTTACCTTCTAATACAAGTCTTGAGAACTCTAATGTATCCACTTCTATAGTCGCAGAATCATTACGCTTGTATGCTTTTGATTTATATAAATATGGTTTCTGTAATCCACTTTTCACAATAAGTTTTATAGTCTTGTTTACTTCATTTGGTTCAAGTACATAATCTGGTTGTGGAGAAATAGTATCATTGATTTTGTTTTCAATATCTAAACATGATTTGATTAGATCTGATAAACCTTTAATATTGCCATCATCGTCAATTCCAAACAAGATTGTTCCACCATCATAATTTGAAAAAGCACTAACTGTTTTCAAGAAAGTACTTGTGATTGTTTCTTTAAACTCTAGATTTCTTGTTTCACGCATATTATTATCTCCTTTCCTATTCTACTACTTTAAGTATAATTAAAAATGAGCGTAAATTCAATCGAAAACTTTTTCGTCCAAATTATTTCAATCGTAAATCAGAAAAAACACCCTTTTTGTATGATTTTCGAGCGAATAATACACTTAATTATACGAATATCAATCTCAGAATACATTCCATTTCTCATAAATAAAATTAAAAACGAACGTAATTTCAATCGATTCAATTTTCGTTCATGCTTTAAAACATAACAAAAATTACAAAGTATATAACAGTATTTTTTACAATATCAAACACTCATTAGATACATACATAGAGCTTATTCAAGCAAAAATACGCGTAAAAACAATCGAAGATTCAATCGAAAACTTTTTCGTCCGCGATATTTTCAATCGTAAATTTTAAAACACCCTCTTTGTTGGATTTTTATCAAAATTAATAACTCGCTTGTTACATGACAGGGTAATAATATAGCTGAATTATTCAACAATACACATCAAAAACAATCGTAAATTCAATCGAAAAGTTTTACGTCCAAATTATTTCAATCGAAAACTAAAAAAATAGGCTATTTACGCACTTTTCGACCAAATCATGTATTGATTTTCACCTAATAGTGAACGTAAAAAAATAAGCAGCCATAGCTGCTTATTCAAACATTTCTTTTAGATCTGGGTTGAATTCATGCTTCTTCAACATTTCAATCTCTTCTTTATAAGGTGCATTCTTTTCAATATAAGGTGTTTCTAGAATCTTAGGAACATCTTTTAAACGTTCATTAGATACAATAGAGTCCAATGTATCAAAACCGATTGTCCCAAAACCAATATTCTCATGTCTATCTTTATGAGAACCTTGTGGATTCTTAGAGTCATTGACATGAACAACTAATACCTTATCTAAACCGATCTTTTCATCGACTTCATCAAGAATTGCATCAAAATCAGAAATATCATAACCTGCATCATTTAAATGACATGTGTCTAAACATAAACCTAATAATTCAGGATAATCACAATGATCAATAATATAAGCTAACTGATCAAATGTTCTACCTAGTTCAGTGCCTTTACCTGCCATTGTTTCTAAGGCAATATGTACCTTCTGTTCTGGCTTCATTGCTTCATTTAAGCCAGATACGATGGCATCTAATCCTGCTTCATCCCCTGCTTTAACATGGGCACCTGGATGAAGAACAAGTCTTGAAGCACCAATTTCATCACATCTTTCAATTTCTTGACGTAAGAATGATACAGCAAGTTCTCTTGTTTCCGGCTTGATTGTATTTCCTAAATTAATGATATAAGGGGCATGAACAACAACCTTGTCCATGTCTAATCCCTTTTCTTTCATTAATTCTTTAGCTTCTTCTACACGTAATTCAGAAACAGGTTTACGTCTCGTATTTTGAGGCGCACCTGTATAAAACATGAATGTATTGGCGTTATAACTTAATGCTTCTTTTACACTTCCTAGAAGCATTTCCTTACCACCCATTGAGACATGTGAACCTATAATCACTGCATATTCTCCCTTTCACGTTTTTCTCTTTGTGCCTGTTTAGCACGTTCTTTTTTCTGTTTCTGAATATCTCTACGAATAATATCTCTCTTCTTCTTCTGGTAAATAGCCTGGATTTCTCTCTTTCTCTTCTTCTTATAACCAGGTTTAACCTTCTTAGGTCTCTTAATAATACGCTGAATTTCTTTTTCTAATTCAGACTGTGGCGCATTTCTATTCTTACGCTTATTACGTGCCTTGGCATCCGTTAATACACCGTTACGGATTTCTTTTACTTCAAAGTGAATACCCTTCTTTTCAAGTGATTCAACCATCTGCTGATTAGATGAATCATACATAGAATAACATTCACCCTTATACTTACCACGACCACATCTACCAGATCGATGAATATAGAAGTCTCTTTCTGTTGGGAATTCCATATTAATAACATGAGATACACCATCAATATCAATACCTCTAGCCGCAATATCTGTAGCGACAATGTACTGATATTCATTATTATTGATACGTCTCATCATCTGTTTACGTTCACGTGGTTCTAAGTCACCATGAATTTCACCGACACGATAACCATCGCTTCTTAACTGATCAGATAGCTTAGTGGCTTCTGTTCTCTTATTACAGAAGATTAAGCAGATATATGGATCAATGATATCCATGATATTCTTTAATACTGTATAACGATCATGATGCTTTGTATGAATCAAGTAATGTTTTGTATTGTCTGTTGTTTTCTTATGGGCATCAATCTGTACTAATTCTGGCGCATTCATATATTTTCTTAAGAATGGCCATAAATGTTCAGAAATAGTTGCTGAGAATACAAGCATCTGTAAATCTTCTCTCATCTTAGATAAGACTGCATCTAAATCTTCAAGATAACCATATTCTAAAGTCATATCGGCTTCATCCACTACAAATGTAGTTGCTGTAGTGATAATTAAAGCCTGTTCATTTAAAGATAAGTCTTTAATACGTCCTGGTGTACCAATAACGATATGTGGCTGTGTAGAAAGCTTATTAATAGCCTTCTGTTTATCAGAACCACCAATCACAAGTGAGATTCTTAAATCAGGGTTTTCTTTCTTGAATTCCTTTGCGTTTTCATAGATCTGATGTGCAAGTTCTCTAGTAGGTGTTGTTATAACTGCCTGTACATAATCTGCACTTGTATCAATACGATCAATAATAGGAATTAAGAATGAATGAGTTTTACCAGTACCTGTCTGTGAAATACCAATAATATCTTTATTCTTATAAACAAGGGGGATCACCTCATCCTGGATAGGTGTTGGTGATGTGAAATGTATTTTGTTTAAAGTCTTTTTTACATAATCATTAAATTGAAATTTATCAAATAAATCCATTATAATTCGCCTCCTTTAGCGTCTATTATCATACCATGATTTTAAAAAAAAACAAATCTAATCTCACTTATGTTAGAATTGTTTTTGAGGTGAAGAATATGAAGGTTACAGGAATTGTCCCTAGAGGATATTGTAAGGGTGTTATTCGTGCTATTAATATAGTAAAAGAGACAATAGAACAGCCAGGTCCTATTACAGTACTTGGTATGATTGTCCATAATCAATTTATTGTGGATGCATTAAAGAAACGAGGTGCCATCACAATTGAGGATGCAAGTAAGACAAGAATGGAACTTCTTGATGAAATTAATGAAGGTACAGTCATTATTACAGCACATGGTGCAGGAGATTGTGTCATTGAGAAGGCAAAGAGTAAAGGACTCAATGTAGTGGATGCAACATGTTTAGATGTTATTAAGACACATACACTTATTAAAGAACAGTTAAAGCGTGGGAAGGATGTTTTATATATAGGTAAAAAGAATCATCCTGAAGCTGAAGGTGCATTATTGATTGATCCTGAACATATTCATTTAATTACATCTAAGAAAGATTTAGAGACACTAGATAAAGATAAACATTATGTGATGACTAACCAGACAACTATGTCCCTTTATGATGTTTATGATTTATGTGAGTATGCAAAAAAAATATTAGATGTAGAGATCATGAAGGAAACATGTTCAGCTACACAGATTAGACAGGAAGCCATTGCGAAGATGGATGAAGATATTGATCTAGTCATTATTGTAGGTGATCCTCATTCTAATAATACAAAGAAGCTGGCTTCTATTAGTATGGAGAAAGCACATAAAGATACTAAGATGATTGGAAGTCTTGAAGAGTTAGACTTATCATGGCTTAAAGGAAAGAAGCATGTAGGAGTAAGTTCTGGAGCTTCTACACCTACTGTATTGACTAATCAGATTATTGATTTCTTGAAACAGTATGATGAAAACAATCCAGATAGTTTTATTAAACCTGAAATACCTTATGAAAAGATGTTATAGGAGAATATATGAGTAAGAAGATTATATTTTTTGATGTAGATGGGACTTTAGTAGATGTGAGACCTGTAAAGGAATGTATTCCTGAATCAACTATTCAGGCAGTGCACGAGACGCGTAAAAAAGGAAATTTATGTTACCTTTGTACAGGACGTTCTCTTGCAGAAATCTATCCTTATATTCTAGATGTAGGATTTGATGGCATCATTGGTGCTGGCGGCGGATTTGTACAGATGGGTGATGAAATGTTGTATCATAAGAAGGTCAGTGATGAAGATGTTCATCGTGTTGTAGACTTCTTTGAAACAAATCATTATGACTATTATTTAGAGTCTAATGGTGGTTTATTTGCCTCTAAGAACCTCATTAAAAGACTAGAAAGCATCATCTATGGTGATCTAGAAAATGATCCTGAAGCAAGAAGAAAGAAGGAAGAGGAACCAAGTCATTTTATAACTGCGCTGATTGAAAATGAGAATATGTATAGAAACGATGTGAATAAGATTTGTTTCTTAGAACATGAATCTATTCCATTTGATGAAATTAGAAAGCAGTTTAGTGATGCATTCCAAGTGATTGAATGTACTGTTCCTGCATTTGGTGATGCTTCAGGTGAATTATCTGTAGCAGGTGTGAATAAGCATACTGCCATTGAAGCACTTATTAACCATTTAGGTATTGATCAAAAGGATACATATGCTTATGGTGATGGCATGAATGATGCAGAGATGTTGACATTTGTAGCTCATGGTGTTGCAGTCGGTAATGCGAAAGAAGGTTTAAAGGCTATTGCTGATGAGGTATGTGATGATATTGCGAATGATGGTATTTATAAAAATATGAAGGAGCACGGATTAATCTAATCCGCGCTCCTTTTTAATATATTTCTTCTTTATATTCTATAAGTTCATCATTCTTATAAACAACCTTAGCATGGTGATAATAATCATCTTCCATCCAGTTTAAGAAATGATAATCTGCTTCCCATTGTGGATAATCAGGAATCAAATCATCATCCACCCATTCAAGAACACCTTCATCACATTCTTTTAATGTCCCTTCAAAGTCATGACAAGAATAGACAAACATACCTTCATCTTCACCATAATAAAGACCTGGAAATGTAACATAACCATGACATTGAATAGAATGTACTGTATAACCTGTTTCTTCTAGTATTTCTCTTTTTACACATTCATCGGGTGATTCACCTGGTTCTAATTTACCACCTACACCAATCCATTTACCTTCATTGATATCTTTCTTCTTTTTTATACGATGAAGAAGTAATGTTTTCCCATCTTTCTTTAAATAGGCAATTGTAGTCAGAATCATCTTAATACCCCTTAAAATAACCTGGAGAAGTGGCTTCTACGATTTCACAATCTATTTCTTTTTCTAATAATTCTTTTAATTTATGTACCATAATGACTTCTACATGATGCCCTACATCTACTAAAAGAATATTATAATCTGATGCTTTTAAACCACTATGATATTTCAAATCACCTGTGATATAAGCATCTACCTGTGGAGCGACTTCATCTATTAAATCTCCTCCAGAACCACCACAGATTCCTACTGTAGAGACTTCTTTCACTTTACCTGCATAATTGACTGATGGAATATTAAAAGCTTTCTTTACATAGTCTAAGAATTCATACATACCCATTGTATCTGGGAGTACACCCTTCTTAGTAATATTAGATTCATCGGCGTCTTCAATATTTAAACATCCTAATGCTTCCATTAACCATCTATTCATAGAAATCTTATCTAAAGATGTATGCGCACTATAGACAACAATATTATGTTTAATCGCTTTTTCAATAAAACGTCCTACCGGTGTTGTTGTATCTAAAGTCAATGTATTGAATAAGAATGGATGATGGGTAATCAACATCTGACATCCTGCATCAATGGCTTCCTGCAATGTTTGTAAGTCTGCATCTAAACCAATCATTATTTTATTCACTTCAGTATGAATATTACCCGCCTGTAATCCACAATGATCCCAGTCCTCTTGACAGCTTAAAGGATAATGAGATTCCATGATTTTAATAATCTGTTCTGCTTTCATAAATATCACCTTCCGTTTCAATCATTATAACACAAAAAAGAAGTACCTAGAGTACTTCTTCAATTAAGGCAATAGAATGTAATACCTTTGCATATTTTTCATGTTCAGTATTTAATGAATCCAATATACGTCTTTGAATCTTTAGTTCTCTTTCCCACTTCTCAATAAAGAGAGGATCCTTCTGTTTTCTAAGGACTGGTCCAAAGAGAATATCTTTTTCATCTAATTCCTGATGGCCTTTTTTCACAACCATGATTTCATAAATATGATGAGCATCTTTGACTAATGCTTCATCAATAATCTGTAGGTTATGATTCATTAAGTATTCTCTTAATAAATCAATGGCTGTATTTGCCTGTAGGAAGAGTATTTTATCTTCTACATAGTCAAGATGGGCATCTAATATTTCACTCATCAATAAGCCACCCATACCACAAATAGAGATCATATCTACTTTCTTATCAATGATAGGGTCTAATCCATTACCAAGTAATGGGATGACTTGATCTTCAAGATGTAAAGACTGAATTGTTTCTTTAGAACTAGAGAGAGGTCCTTCCGCTACATCACATGCATAAGCTGATGTGATGATGTTTTCATCAAGTAAAAAACAAGGCAGATAGGCATGATCAGTGCCGATATCTGCCAGGATAGTTCCTTGTTTATGTTCTTCAATCATCCAAGCAACTTTGCTTAGACGTTTTGAATGAAGCTTCATTAGTGATCTAAGAAATCCTTTAGACGTTTAGAGCGTGAAGGATGTTTTAATTTTCTTAAAGCTTTTGCTTCAATCTGTCTGATACGTTCACGAGTAACATTGAATTCTTTACCTACTTCTTCAAGTGTTCTTGTACGTCCATCATCTAGACCGAATCTAAGTCTTAATACTTTTTCTTCTCTATCTGTAAGTTCTAATAATACTTCATTTAATTCATCTTTTAATAATTCGTTAGATGCATAATCATCAGGGCTCATAGCACCTTCATCTTCAATGAAGTCACCTAAATGAGAATCATCTTCTTCACCGATAGGTGTTTCTAAAGAAACTGGTTCTAAAGAAATCTTCTGGATTTCTCTTACCTTTGCAGGAGTCATTCCATCCATCTTTTCTGCGATTTCTTCAGCTGTTGGTTCTCTACCTAATTCTTGAACAAGCTGTCTCTGGATACGAGTTAACTTGTTGATAGTTTCTACCATATGTACTGGAATACGGATAGTACGTGCCTGATCGGCAATTGCACGAGTAATAGCCTGTCTGATCCACCATGTTGCATATGTAGAGAACTTAAATCCTTTTGTATAATCGAACTTTTCTACAGCCTTAATAAGACCCATGTTACCTTCCTGAATTAAGTCTAGGAATAACATACCACGACCTACATATCTCTTAGCGATAGATACAACTAATCTTAAGTTTGCAGCTGCAAGTTCTTTCTTAGCCTGTTCATCACCTTCAAGAATACGTTTTGCAAGTTCAATTTCCTGTTCATGAGTTAATAAGTCTACACGACCAATTTCCTTTAAGTACATCTTTACAGGATCATTGATTTTAACGTTAGAACCTAACTGGTTCATATCATCATCGTCATCAGACTGGTTATACATCTTATTTGTATCACCGAAGTCCATATCTAGATCATTACCGAAATCTAGATTAGCGATATCATCATCACCTGAATCATCATCTGTATCTACTTCTAAGCCTTCAAGGTCATCAAGATCATCTGCCCCTCCAGCCATGAAGTCATCATCATCTATTTCTAATGCATCTAAACCATCTTCAATTTCAATATGGTTTTCATTGATTGCATCAATAAGGTTTTCATATGCTTCATCATCTAAATCATATCTAGACTGGAAAGCATCTAAGTCATCCTGAGTTAAACGGTTGCCTTTAGCCTTAGCGGCACTAATCAGCATTTTTTCAAGTTCTTCAAGAGTAATACCCTGTACTGCTTTTTCCTTTTTTGCCATAGCTACTCCTTTTTTAAATCAATTAGCTTTTGGAGAATCTCAGCTTTTGCGCTAGGCGCAAGAACATTCTTAAACTGTTCCTGTAATTCCTGTTCACGAATATTCTTGGTATTTTCTGTAATTCTCGCAATATAATCATCAATCACTTCTTTTTGATAAGGGAGTGGAAGTGAACACTCCGCAATATCTGTCAACGCATTCACAAGGCTTGAATGAGAACTCCCAATCTTATCAATCAGATTCGCAATATCCATTGTTTGATGCGTACGATAATAGTCTCTAATATAAGCAGCAAGTGCACGATATGTATCATTGTGCATAAAGCCTGCTTTTGCTTCATAAATATCACTGACCTGACGGTCATTCAACATATAGAATAATAAATTCTTTTCTGCCAAAGTATATTTATCTAGAATAGGACGCTGGTCCTGAATTGTTTCAATACGATTTTGAGAAAACTGTTCACGATGTTCAATAATTGCAGAACTATTTAAAAGTTGTTCCTCAATGATTTCCTTAGGGAAATCAGTCAATGATGAAAGTTTCGTAATATAGTGTCCACGATCAATTCTATCTTCTATCTTCGCAATCTTCTCGCATGCCTTTATAAGTAAGGTTTTACGATCTTCATAATTACGTAAATCAAGTCTTGAACATTCAAAGGCCATCATGAAATCAATAGGGCTTAAAGTATCCTTTAAAACAGCATCAAGACCCTCTATACCTTCTGTTGATAAGATCTCATCTGGATCTCTTCCATCAGGTAATAATACAATCTTGACTTCAAAGCCCTGTGCTGTAAGTAAATCACTGGATTTCATAGCGGCAGCCTGCCCTGCCATATCACCATCTAAGCATAAATGAATTGTACGTGTCATACGCTTCAACATTCTTAAATGTTCTTTAGTAAGAGCTGTACCCATCAAAGCAATACAGTTATCATGATGAGCACGATGCATCGCAATCACATCCATGAACCCTTCATTAATATATACAAAGCCTGCCTGACGGACTGCTTCTTTCGCACGATGGTAATTATAAAGTGTTTTACCTTTAATAAATATATCGGACTCTGGTGAGTTCATATATTTAGAATTCTTATCCTGTGCTTTATAGACTCTTCCAGAAAAACCTACAACCTTTCCAAATTCATCATGGAGAGGAAACATCACACGATCATGGAAACGATCATAATGACGTTCATTTTCTAAAACTAATCCTGATTTCACCTGAGCGACTTCAGTATAGCCTTCCTTCTGGAAACGTTCATGTAAGATGGATTTATCTGGCGCATACCCAATTCCAAACATCTTAATGAGTTCATCATCAAAACCACGATGACGTAAATAATCAAGTGCCTGTTTACCTGATTGTGTATAGAGATAATACATATAAAGCTTCAAGGCAAAAGCGTGCATATCATAAAGAGGCGCAAGCGCCTCATCTACTTTCACAACACGCTTTTCTAGTGAATAGCCGGACATATCTACATGTCCAAATTCTGCCACTTTCATAACGGCTTCTACAAAAGGAACCTTTAAATATTCCTGAATGAATGTGAAAACATTCCCTCCGTTGCCGCATACAAAACATTTATAAATCTGTCTCGATTGTGAAATAGATAAAGATGGATGATTATCATCATGGAAAGGACAGATAGCCATATAGTTCTTGCCTTTTTTATGAAGTTCAAGGTACTGGCCCATCACATCAACGATATCTACGCTTTGTCTGATTTCATCAATCTTTTCCTGTGATAATCTTGCCATCTAATCATCCTCTTAGTTAAAACGTGTTTTATCTGCAATATAAGCTTTTAACTGATCAATTGGTAATCTAATCTGTTCCATAGTGTCACGATCTCTTACAGTAACGCTATGATCTTCAGCTGTATCGAAGTCTACAGTCACGCATAATGGTGTACCAATAGCATCCTGTCTTCTATATCTCTTACCAATCTGACCTGCCTGATCATATTCACAATAGAAGTCTTTTACTAAATCATTATAAAGTTCCATTGCTTCATCAGACTGCTTCTTAGTAAGTGGTAATACTGCAACCTTTACTGGAGCTAATGCAGGATGGAAATGCATAACTTTTCTTACATCACCATTTTCAAGTTCCTGTTCTTCGAATGCATCTGCAAGAACTGATAAGAATAAACGGTCAGCACCTACTGATGGTTCAATAACGTATGGAAGATACTTTTCATGAGTGTCTGGATCTAAGTATTCTAAGTTCTTCTTAGAATATTCCTGATGACGTCCTAAGTCGTAATCAGTACGATCTGCGATACCCCATAATTCACCCCATCCAAATGGGTATAAGTATTCGATATCTGTTGTTGCTTTAGAGTAGAAAGAAAGTTCTTTCTGGTCATGGTCTCTGTATCTTAAGTTTTCTTTTTTGATACCTAAATCATATAAGAACTGCATACAGTCATGACGCCATTTTTCAAACCATTCTAAGTCTTCATTTGGTTTTGTAAAGAATTCAAGTTCCATCTGTTCAAATTCTCTTGTACGGAAAATGAAGTTACCTGGAGTGATTTCGTTACGGAATGATTTACCAATCTGTCCAATACCAAATGGTAATTTCTTACGTGATGTTCTCTGAACATTCTTGAAGTTTACAAAGATACCCTGAGCAGTTTCTGGTCTTAAATAGATTTTGCTCTTTGCATCCTTTACAACACCCATAGATGTTTCAAACATCAATTCAAACTGTCTGATATCTGTGAAATCATGTCCACCACATTCAGGACATGCGATGTTATGTTCTCTAATAAAAGTCATCATTTCTTCTGGAGTCCATCCATCTGGATGTAATTCAGGATCATAAGCTTCAATTAATTTATCCGCTCTATGTCTTGATTTACACTGTTTACAGTCAATAAGTGGGTCATTGAAGTTACCTACATGTCCACTTGCCTGCCAAACTCTTGGATTCATAAAGATTGCTGAATCAATACCTACGTTGTAAGGACATTCCTGAACGAATCTCTTCCACCATAAGTTTTTAATGTTGTTCTTTAACTGAACACCCATTGGTCCGTAATCCCATGTATTTGCGAGTCCATCATAGATTTCTGAACCTTGATAGACAAAACCTTCACCTTTTGCATGTGCAATTAGCTTTTCCATATCTTTTGTAGCCATATTTTCCTCCTTGAGATAAGAAATGACTTAGGAATAACCTAAGCCATGAACTTTATAGTCCCACTATTTATACCCTTATAGTGTATATTTGTCAACCAATTATAAGTGTATTAAAAAAGAACCTTTCTGAAAGAAAGGTTAGATGTAAGTACGTGCGTTTAGCCAGGCAAGAATATCTGTATAGACATTGATACGATCCTTACCAAATAGTAATGCATGACGTTTGTTGTCATAGATTTTTAATGTGATATCGGCCATACCTAGTGTTTTATAGTTATGATAGATGAGCTGCGCATCTTTACCTAAACGAGTAAGAGGATCAAGTGCACCAGATGCAATCCATGTAGATAAGTATGTTGGTGTTTTCTGATATGTCTCTTCACTGTTGGCATGTCTAGAAATTTTATAGATATCACTATACCCTTTAACTGTATAAGAGAAATTCGTCAATGTATCATTAGAAAATCTATCTACTAATTTTTCATTATCTGTAAGATAAGAGAATGGATGATTTCCATTGAAACGATGTGATAACTTCATTCTGTTTCTTAATGCCAGTTTATTGAGATGATATCTTTCACCCTTCATCAGTTTAAAGAAGTTAAGACAAAGATTCTTATAGCGGTACGCTCTGACACCGGACACTGCTCCCATCAACAACATTCCCTGGAAATAGTCTCCAAAGCGTGCTGCATATTCACGAATCATCTGTGCACCTAGTCCTGTACCTATATAATAATAAGGTGTATCTGTATAACGTGCCATCATCACCTTCTGCAGATGATGCATATCCTTCATCAAATGATCAAGGACATCTGTTTTCCCAAAATAACCTTGTTCAAAATCAATAAGTGAATGACCATGTCCGACCATATCACTCACTACGACTACATATCCCTTATCACACATGAAATTCGCAAAATGATCATAGTTAGATGCATTTTCATTAAGATCATGCTGTACAAATAAGACAGCCTTGACTCTAATGATCACCTGTGGTTCATAAATGAAAAAGTGAACATGTGTATGTAGTGTTGATGTATAAGTTTCTTCATGCTTCATACATCATTCCTCCCCTCATATCCATTCCTTCACAAAACGTAACGCATTGAGATATATTCCACAATATTCATCAATATAATATTCAAATATAAATAATATCTCTTTAAGTACTGCTTCATCTATAGATAATGCATCAATATGGGCTATGGGTGTCTTATATATATGACGTATTGCCTTAAGTGCATCTATAGATAATTCTACATCCTGTGGCGTTTGATGCTTATGGCATACAAAACCACCATCTACAAGTGAAAAAGAAGTGACTGATGTATGTCCACAATGAACACATCCGTCTACTTCTAACTCTATTCCGTTATCTTTCATAATAAAGACAAGAATCAATGCATAAATCAATTTATATGAATATCCTGTATCTATAGCTTTTAAAGCATCTACTAAGAATGTATAAGTCTCTAGATCAGGTTTATTTTCAGGAACATAGCGATAATAGTATTCTAATAAGCATTGTGCCAGTATATCTGTTTCTATATGATCCTGGATATGTGTATAATACTTAATTCCTGAAGCACGTATAAGAGATGATAATCCTTTACGTACATTTAGCTCAAATAAGCTTAACGAGGAAGGTGTGACACCACGCGCATTTTTAGAATTGATTTTTCTAATTCCTTTTCCATAGACTGATATTCTACCATAGTCATATGTATAAATAGAAAGTATTGCATCAGATTCTTTTGAAGGTGTTATTTTAAGTACAACCCCTTCTGTTTTCTCGATATTATGAGTAGTCATCCTGGTTATAACCAAATTCCTTTAAATACTGTGCTTTATTACGCCAGTCTTTTTCTACTCTTACAAAGAGTGAAAGTTTAACAGGAACACCCGCAAAACGTTTCATATCACGTCTTGCCTGGTCTTTGATCTTCTTGATCATTGTACCCTGCTTACCAATAATAATACCCTTCTGACTCTTTCTATTCACAATAATCACAGCCATGATATCTATTCCATTTTCATCTTCAATCCACTGTTCAATTTCTATCGCCACATCATGAGGAATTTCATCATGAGTGAAATAAAGAATCTTTTCACGAATAAATTCAGCCATAATAAACTGTTCTGGATGATCGGTAATTGTATCTTCTGGATAAATAGCTGGTCCTTCTGGTAAATCCTGTTTGACAGTCTTAATTAATTCATCCACATTATCCCCATTAAGTGCACTAATTGGGATGATTTCCTTAAAGTTCATCATCTGATTCCATTCAATCAGTTTATCCATTAATTCATCTTTAGAAAGAAGATCTGCTTTATTTAATACAAGATAGACAGGACATTCTGCTTTCTTTAACCTTTCTACAATAAAGCGGTCTCCCTTACCAATACGTTCATTGGCAGGTTCAATAAATAGAATCACATCAGTTCCTACAATACTATTTAAAGCTGTTGTATTCATAAATGATCCTAAGCCATCCTGTGGCTTATGAATACCTGGTGTATCTACAAATACAATCTGTGCTTCATCATCTGTATAAACACCCTGAACTGTATTTCTTGTCGTCTGGGCAGTAGGTGATGTAATCACTAATTTTGTCTTTAAAATATGATTTAATAAAGTAGATTTTCCTACATTAGGACGTCCTACAATACTTACGAAACCTGATTTATAACTCATAAATCCTCCTCACTAAAACTTCTAGGTAATAATTCATAGATATTAGTCACTTCATAGTGATCTCTAGCCCCTAATACAATAGGTGTATCAGATTTCAAGAGTTCACTTAATACCTGTCGACATGAACCACAAGGTGAAATCAATGTCGGTCCATCTCCGACAATCGCAAGTGCTTTAATATCCTCTTTACGGTAGCCTTGGCAATAAGCCTGAAATACTGCATTACGCTCAGCACACATTGTAGAGCCATAAGCTGCATTCTCAATATTGGCACCATAAATCATCTTGCCATCATTGAGTTCACAGCAGGCACCTACTTTAAAATGTGAATAAGGAGCATAAGCATTCTCTCTTGCCTTAAAAGCTTCATCTACAAGATATTGATAATCCATTAAGCTCCCTCTCTTTCAATATTCAAGGCACCTAGGATTTGATCTTGTAAGCCAAACATTTCTTTTTCTTGTTCATCTGTCATATGATCATATCCTAACAAATGAAGAATACCATGTGTAAATAAGAAACACATTTCCCTTCTTAAAGAATGACCATATTCTTCTGCCTGCTTCTTAGCATGATCTACAGAAATAAAAATATCTCCTAAAGTTCTAGGCATACCTTCTACATAAAATTGATCATTATCTTCCATTGCGAAACTGATAACATCAGTGGAACGATCAATATGACGGTATTCTCTATTAATTTCATGTATTCTTTCATCATCTACAAGAACACATGATACTTCTACATCATCTTCAATACCTAAAGTCTTTAAAGCCTGTTCAATAATAGCTGTAAAATCCTGTTCATAATTATTTTCGAAGTTCTCTACTTCATTATCAAATACAAAATCTATATTCATTTATGATCACCCTTTCTCGATGATTTTTCCTTTCTCCATTATAACATAGTCATATCCCATGTTCATGATTTTTTTATCATGTGAAATCACCATAAATAACTTTTCTGAATATGTTTCAAACAAAGTTCGAATAATGATTTCTTTACGCTCAAAAGAGAGATGACTGAGGGCTTCATCAAGAATATAAATATCTCCATCACACAACAATGCACGGGTAAGTGAAAGAATCTGTTGTTCTCCTAATGATAAAGGAAGTCCCTGAGAAGTGATAGGTGAATCTCCTAATTCAATCAATCTTTCTCCTGTTAAGGAAAGTAATACATGAAGTATACGTTCTTCATCCTCACAATTCAATACTTCTTTGATAGAACCAGGTATAAATGATTCATGTTCTTCTACAAGAATGATATGTTTCTTTAAAGAATCCTGATTGATATCTTTTAAAGACTTATTATTCATGAGTATTTCACCACGATAATGTGGATCATTACCTTCTAGTAAATAAGCTAATGTAGATTTACCTGAACCATTATCTCCAAATATAAAGAATGAATGATTGATTTCTAAATCAAGGTGATTTAAGACAGGTTCATGGAAGCCATAAGCATAACTTACATTATTCATATAAATAGTATGAATAGGTTCTTCTATCAATAACTTACCTTGTACGAGTGGTGTTGTAAGTTCCTTATATTTCTCATAAAGTACTGTACTTTGAGAATATTCTACTAAAGTAGTACAAAGATGAATAAGGGGAATAAGAATCATATTATAAACCATATAGAATAGAATCAATTCACCCATACTGATACTCTTATTATGATAGAGGAACAATCCTACAAATAATATAAGTGCTTCTCCAAGTATTTGGATCATATGCATACCAGTAGAGAGTGTTAATGAGAATTCTTCCTGATCCTGTTTATGATTGGCTTCATTCTCATAGTAATGTTCATATCTTTTAAGCCATTGATGTTTTCCATAATATCTCTTTCCTATTTCTCTTTGATCTAAATAATCAATGAGTGCATGTTCTGATTCAATATGAGCAGCGATATAGTCTTTATAGAGTTCTATAAAATGTTTACTCTTAAAATAAACAAAGATACCTAAAATAACTAACACAATAATAAGTACTAATGATAATTGCGTAGAAATAAGTAATAAACCAAGTAGTTCTAATACAATAGAAACAAGATCTACATAGAAGATACTAAAATAGGCAATACAAAACTCACTTAACTGATATAAGTCCATGATTTGTGGATGGAGTGTTCCTGTATCTCCTTTATGATCCATAACTTGACTAATACTTGTATAGACAAACTCTTTATCAAAAGCACGTGTGAGAAGGATACTTTTCTTCTCTTTTGTCTTTTCTATTCCAATCTTTATTAAGCCGATAATGAAATATGCACCTGATACAATCATTAATACCACAATAGGTGTTTTAACCTTCATATAATCAATGAGTGATGCATAGATAAGTGATAAAACATAAGAGAATAATGTGATAAAGAATGTATAGCTTCCTAGTTTTCTAATATCTTTATGATAGAGTTTCTTGATTTCCTTTAAGAACTGTTTAAATGTCTTATTCTCATATTCAAAATAGCGCCCAATATGTGTAATAGATACAACATTCTCTGTATAAACTGATGTTAGTTCTTCTTGATCATAGACCACAATACCATGGGCTGGATCACCAATAATATACGTATCTCCCTTGATTTCATAGAGTACTACAAAATGACCTATACCATCTTCTATTGTATGTAAGATACAAGGTAAGGTGATATGTTCCTCTATGTCTTTTAAAGAAGCATGATAGGCTTTTGCTTCTATCGCATAGGATTTCAATGTTTCTACTAAACCTTTAATAGTCGTTCCAGTATGATCCATACGTGCTTTTCTTTTAATATTGAGTGTGTCTTCTTCAATATCATAATATTTTAAAATCATCTTGATACAATAAACGCCACAGGATACTTCATCATCCTGAAGATATATAGGATATTTACGCATATAAAAAAACCTCCCACTTATTTATTCCTTCATAAGTGAGAGATTTCTTAATATTTTATCCTAAAACTTTTCTAAGTTTAGTAATAAATTCATCAACATGTTCTTTTGTGATTACTAGAGGTGGTAATAAACGAATTACCTTTTCACCAGCAGTTACTACAATAACACCTTCATCAAGTAATGCCTGAACATATTTCTTAGCTGGGACATTTAATACAATTCCCTGCATTAATCCTAAGCCTCTATGACCTACAACACAATCATAGTCTTTGACTACTTTATCTAATTCTTCTAAAAGATATTCAGATACTTCTTTACAGTTTTCTACAATTGAATCTTTCTTTAAGATATCAAATACAGTAGAGACTGCAGCAGTCACAAATGGATTACCTCCATAAGTACTTCCATGGTCTCCTGGTTCCATTGCCTTCGCAAACTTTGCATTAGCTACAAATGCACCTACTGGCACACCACAGCCAATACCTTTCGCAAGACATACAATATCAGGTAAGATATCATACTGGAAATAAGTCATGATAGTTCCTGTTCTTCCCATACCACACTGTACTTCATCAAGAATAAGACAGATATCTTTTTCATCACAGATTTGTCTTAATCCCTGTAAGAATTCTTTTGTGCAAGGATTGACACCACCTTCACCCTGTACTGGTTCTACAATAATAGCGCCTGTACGATCAGTAAGTAAGGCTTTAACGCTTTCTAAGTCATTTAAAGTGGCATATTTTACACCTTCCATTAATGGACCAAAAGCCTGCTGATAATGGGCATTACCAGTTAACTTAACAGAACCTGTAGTACGTCCATGGAATGACTGATGGAATGCGATGACTTCACTATCAGCCTTATGGTGTTTTAAGAAGTAGTATTTACGTGCAAGCTTTAATGCCCCTTCAGTTGCTTCTGCACCTGAGTTACAGAAGAATACCTTTGAAAGACGAGTTGCTTCTACTACTTTCTTAGCTGCTTCAATGGCAGGAACAGTATAGAAATAGTTAGACACATGAGTTAATGTCTTTAACTGCTTTTCTACTGCTTCTATATAAGCAGGATAACCATAACCAAGTGAATTGACACCAATACCACTATAGAAATCTAAGTATTTATTACCTTCTGTATCATAGAGATATACTCCCTCTCCATGATCTAAAACAGTATCGTATCTGCCATAAGCATGAAGAAAATACTGTTCTCCTTCTTCATAATACCCCATTAGTTCTCCTCCTGATAATTCAAAATAATTTTCATATACATATCCACAACAGACTGTAATACAGATTCATTAAAATTAAATGTACCTGTATGAAGTCCACTCTGGAATTCCTTGGTTTTAGTACCGACAAAGATAAATAGACCTTTTACCTCTTTCTGATAGAAAGAGAAATCCTCAGCAAGCATGAGTGGTTCATCAAGTTCTTTTAATGAAGTGATTGATGAGACATAGTTAAATAGCTTTTTATCATTGATGACAGCTGGATAGAATGGTGGACAGCTCCACTCAATTTGACATCCATAGGCTTCTTCAAAACCTTTATTAATACGTCCTATAGAATCTGTGAGATGGGCAAACATTTCATCACTATAACAACGTACTGTGCCATGGAATTCTGTTTCCTTGGCCACACTATTACGTGCTGTACCACCATGAATTTCTCCAATATTCATAATAGCCGGATGGAATGGTGTCTTCATTCTTGTCAAAATATGCTGGTATTCATTTATTAAAGAACAAGCAATAAGTAACGAATCTACACCTTCATGAGGTAGTCCTGCATGAGCCCCTCTTCCTATTACTTTTACATCTAATTCACCACATTCAGCCATTAAACCACCTGGTTTAGAAGCAATCACACCTTCATCTAACAAAGGCATGAGGTGAATACCAAAAATAGATTCTACGTTAAACTGTTTTAATAAACCTTTTTCACAGACAATACGTGCCCCTCCAGGAGATTCTTCAGCAGGCTGGAAGATTAAAAGAATATCATAAAGAATAGGTTCTTTATTCTCTTTTAAAGCCTTCGCAAAGCCTAGAAGTGCAGTCATATGGCCATCATGTCCACAGGCATGCATGATTCCTTTATGGGTAGAAGCAAAGTCTACACCTGTTTCTTCATTGACAGGTAAGCCATCAATATCTGTTCTAAAAGCCACTGATTTACCATAGCCATGATCAATAAAGACATAGAGTCCTGTTTCTAATAATGGCTGTGGCTGATACCCCATCTTTTCCAGTTCGGCTTTTAGATAAGCTGTTGTTTGTGTCTCTTCTAATCCTAGCTCAGGAATCTGATGTAGATCCCTGCGCCATCTCTTTAAATCATCCATGATTAGATCTTTCTTAAATCATCCATTAACTGAGTCTTATCTTTTGTCTGGTCGTCTTTTTCTTCTTTCACAATACGAGCTGGGTTACCCACAACAACGGCACCTGCTGGTACATCCTTAGTAACAATAGAACCTGCACCTACGACAGCACCCTTACCAATTCTTACACCTTCAATAACAACCGCATTGGCACCAATCAATACGTCATCTTCTAAGACAACTGGGTTTGCTGAAGGGGGTTCAATAACACCTGCAAGCACTGCACCTGCACCAACGTGACAATGTTTACCAACTTCAGCACGTCCTCCAAGTACTGCCCCCATATCAATCATAGAACCTTCACCAATCTTAGCACCAATGTTGATAACTGCACCCATCATGATAACTGCATTATCTCCAATAGTGACATGTTCACGGATAAAGCAGCCTGGTTCAATACGAGCATTGATATTTGTCATATCAATCATAGGAATCGCACTATTACGACGATCCTGTTCCATATAAGTTTCTGTAATCTTATCTTTGTTTTCTTCTAAATAAGCACGGATTGCATCTAAATCTCCAATACAGATTTTTGAATCTTCTGTACCAAACATCTTGAATCCTTCAGCCTTAGGTAAATCATGACCATTGATATATACCTTGACTGGTGTCTGTTTTTTCGCATTTCCAATATACTGGATAATTTCTTCTGCAGTTTTAAGCATATTCTTCCTCCTTTAATGTACCTTCAAAAGTAGTCCTTGCAGGACCTGTCATAAATATCTTCTTATCACGGAGTTCAATCTGTAAATGACCTCCTAATAATTCTACATCCACTTTCTCATCACACTTGTTGTTGAGATAACTTGCATACATCACAGCACATGCGCCTGTACCACAAGCCATTGTTTCACCACTGCCTCTTTCCCATACACGCATCTTTAGATGTTCTCTATCAACAACCTTTACAAATTCTGTATTGACTGATTCAGGGAATAAAGAAGCATGCTCAAACTTAGGACCAATTGCTTCGATATCAAAATCAAGTGTATCTACATACTGGATGACATGCGGATTACCCATAGAAACAGCTGTACAATAATATGTATTACCATCTATTTCAATAGGTGCATTCACCATCTCTACTTTAGAATAATTCACCGGAATATCAGAACATAGAGTAATTGGTTCACCCATATCTACACAGACACTTGTTACCTTTCCATCTTCTACATTCAATTCACAGGTTCTTATTCCTGCAAGTGTTTCAATCTTCAATGTTGTCTTATCAGTTAAGCCTTGATCATACACAAATTTAGAAAAGCAGCGGATTCCATTTCCACACATCTTTCCTTCACTTCCATCAAGGTTGAACATACGCATTCTGAAATCACATGTTTCACTTGGTAAGATGATAATGACACCATCACTGCCAATACCTATATGACGATTAGATACCTTCTTGATAAATGTTTCATCTGTTGGAACATTCTGATTGATTCCGTCAAAGTAAACATAATCATTCCCGATACCTTCCATTTTCAAGAATTTCAACATTTTCTTTTACACCTTTCTTGTTCATAGTCTGAATTTATTAACAGTATAACACAAAATTATCATAGTAACACTAACTAATATTTATACAAATTATCGTAAGAATCGATGATCATAATCGTCTTCTCATCAATCATAGTAAAGAGATATTTCACAACATCATGATGTAAGGCAACGCATCCCATTGTATAGTCATGTGTACCAAAACAATGAAAGAAATAAGCACTGCCCCTCCCTTTAATACACTCCTTATTATAGTTAAAGAAAGCTGTGTATTCATAAGGTTTAGTATAATCTATCAAGTGTTCATCATTCTCTTTTGTACAATGAGAATGGTCCCTAGTCTTTTCATCCACAAACTCATTATAATACTGTTCACCACACCAATAATCATCTTCAGTAATCTGATGATAATCCATCTTTGTGCCAGGATTTGGCGCAATACCCATGAGTTTCCCAAAAGTATATTCACCTATAGGTGTTTGTCTTGCTCCTTCTTTTCCTTCACCCATGCCTCTTTGTCCAATAAGTGCCGGTGTTTGTAAGACAAGCTCCCATTTTTCTTCTTTCTTATAATAATAGAATGTCGCATGACTTGTATTATAATGATCGACACAAACCAAAAAGAGCTGATCTGTTTTCTTTGATGCTTTTAAGCTTTCTATATTCATGTAACCGCCTCCTGGCTACATTATATTAAAAAAGGAACTATATGAAAATACAGTTCCTTTATTTAAATAAAATAAAAACTCTGGTAAACCAGAGTTATTTTCAAATGGGGCGGCTGATGGGGATCGAACCCACGAAATGCCGGAGCCACAATCCGGTGTGTTAACCGCTTCACCACAACCGCCATATCTCTCGTAAGAGACAAGTAAGATTATATACAAGTGCTGATAGTTTGTAAAGAGAAAATTTAACTTTTTTTTAAAGAAATTTAAAATCCCGAGATTGACCCGGGATTTGTATCTTATTTAGTCTTATGAATAAACTTAAATGTGAATGCTGAACCTAATGCAGCTTCATATACAATACCTGTATATTTCTTATTCTGCAATGATGCAGCACCCTTCTGGAATACTGGTAATACAGCATATTCACTCATACAGATATCTTCTGCCTGATAAAGCATCTGCCATCTCTTCTTAGCATCTCTTTCAGTAGTAGATGCCGCAATTAACTGGTCATACTTCGCATTGTTATATTTACCATAGTTATTTGAATTGCCTGTAGAAACAAGGTTCAAATAAGTGATTGGATCTGGGAAGTCTGGTCCCCATCTTGCACATGAGATATCAAAATCGCCTGATTTCTGACGTTCTACACGGTCTTTCTTAACAGTTGCAACCATTTCGATATCTAAACCTTTAAGTTTTTTGAAACATGCCTGTAAATATTCTGCTTCAGTATCTGCAGGTGTTTCATCTGTACCATAAAGTAATCTTAATTTTAATGAAGAAACACCAAGTTCTTTTAAGCCTTGATCAAAAGCAGCCTGTGCTTCTTTTAGATTATATTCAGTATAATCTTTACCTTCTGAACGATATTCTTTACCATCTGGTCCATAAGTGAAATCAGCACTTACAAAACCATCTGCTTCTCTAGAACCATCCTTTAAGACTTTATTACATAAGTCTTTACGATCAATAACTAGAGATAATGCTTTACGAATATTTGTATTCGCAAGTGCTTTATTGTTGAAGTTCAAATATAAATAATACATATAACCTTGTTTGAACTTTACAAGACTATCTTTACCTTCATACTTATCAACTAAAGCTGAGTTAATAGTCGCAAAATCAACTTTACCATTATCAAATGCTGCAGCTGCAGTCTTAGGATCTTGAACAAGATACATATTTAAACCATCTAATTCAATCTTATCTGCACCGTAGTACTTATCATTCTTTACAAAAGTGATCTTATTAGACTTAGTCCACTTAGTTACCTTGAATGGACCATTTGCAAGTAAATACTTCGCATCAGTGGCATATTTAGAACCACACTTTTCAACGAATTTCTGATTCTGTGGATAGAAGCATGGGAATGTCATGATTTCTAAGAAATAAGGGCATGGCTGAGATAAAGTAACCTGTAATGTTTTCTTATCCTTTGCTTCAACACCTAGTTCCTTAATCTTATCACCAGCAGTTGTACCAAGTTCAGCGAGTTCATCTGCATTCTTAATACATGCCCCTTCTTTACCAAAGATATAGGCATAGCTACCTGCATTCGCAATTAGTTTTCTCCATGAATAAACAAAATCATCTGCAGTTAAATCATCACCATTAGACCATTTCGCATTCTTTCTAATAGTAAATGTATAAGTTAATCCATCATCTGATAGCTTATAAGATGATGCAGCAGCTGGTACAAGCTTTGTACCACCCTTTGCAGTAATATCCATGAGTCCTTCACTAAATGCATGAATCGCATTAAATGAAACACCATCATCAGATACACTTGAATCTAGAGATGTTACATCTGCTTCACTTGAAAAGTTATAAATCGCTTTATCGTCGGAAGTAGAACCACATCCCACTAACATAGAAGCAACCAAGGCTGCTGCCACTATAATCTTGAGACTTTTCATAAAAATCCCCTCCATTTATAATCTTTATAAATACTATTATACGCAAAAACGCTTTCTTTTGTACAGAAAAATGTTTATCAATTTGATAAGTATTTATTATATCTCTTTGAACTCAACTAAAGTGATTTCTTTATTTTCTTTTGTTTTCTTAATATCAATAATTCTTTGATTAGAAGAACCTCTGAATTTGAGATTCGCATCTTTTAATTCATTCACAAATGGTCCATCTACTAATACATCAACATAATCAAGTAATGGCTGTTTCCATTCCATAATTTCTTCATAAAGGAATGAAGAATAGACCCAGATAGATTTAGTAGGACATTCTTTTTTGATATGTTTGAGTAATTCTAAAATATCGTCTCTGTTTTCTTCTTCAAAAGGTTCTCCACCTAAAAGTGTGAATCCTGCAATATGGGGTTTGTTAATAAGTTTAATTAATACATCTTCTAATTCAGATGTAAAAGCCTTTCCTCCTTTAAAATCCCATGTTTCCTGATTAAAACAGAATGGACAATGACGATGACATCCTTGAGTATAAAGAGATACTCTAATACCTGGTCCATTCGCAATATCTACTTCTCTTATTTGTGCATAACGCATCTTTTTCACCTCACAAAGTTTTATTATATACTCTTTTGTCTACTAAATGAAAGAGGAAGCTCTAAACCATTTTCTTCAAGAAACTTTTTATTTGTTAAGATGTCTTGAGTTGGTCCATCTGCAATAAGCTTTCCGTTAGATAGTAATAAAACACGATCACATGTATCATAAATAAAATCTAAATCATGGGACGCTATCAACATTGTATAAGGGAGTTCGTTTAATACGTTGATTAGTCCACGGCGATGTCTAGGATCTAATGAAACAGAAGGTTCATCAAATAATAGAATATCTGGACGCATAGAGAGGACTGTCGCAATGGCAGCTCTTTTTTTCTCTCCACCAGATAAGCGATAAATCTTTTCATGCTTCTTTTCCTGCATATGTACAAGATCTAATGCTTTGTTGATACGTTCTTCTAATTCTTCTCCCTGTAACCCTTCATTCATTGGGCCAAAGGCTACATCCTCATATACAGAAGACATAAAGAGCTGATTATCTGAATCCTGGAAGACATAACCTATATGGGAACGAATAGATGCAAGGTTTTGATTGTTCATAGTTAAATCTGTAACTTTCAGTTCTCCTTGACCATTTTCTATTCCAATAATAGTTTTAAGAAGTGTAGATTTTCCTGCACCATTACAGCCAATGAGTCCTACTTTTTCACCTTTTTGGATATGAAAATTCAAATTATCTAATATAATACGATTCTCTATATAAGAGAAAGAGAAATGATTCAGTTCAATCATAATGTCACCCCTTTTAAGAATAGTAATAGTATACACATAATACCAAATGTAAGTTTAGACAACTTATAATCATATTTTTGTGATTGTAATGGCATTACACCTTTAAAACCTCTTAACATCATAGATTGATAGACATTCATAGCACGATCAATGGAACGAAGCATCATTGAACCAACTAATGTACCCCATGTCTTTATAGAAATACCTTTCTGCCCTGGTGCACGCAAGCTATAGGCAAGCAAAGTTTTGTCTGTTTCTTTAAAGAAAAGAATGAGATATCTTTGGATTAACATGATGACGACAATAAGAGATTGAGGCACTTTTAGTTTAGATAATCCCATACAAAGTTCCTCCATAGATGTTGTGGTCATCAATATGTAAGAGAATAATAAAGCAAATATTCCTTTTAATGCAAGCACAATAAAACAAGTGATTCCATATCCCTTAAAGAATAAGAAAGGTGTTCCCATAAAGAGTAGTAAAGCCACTAATGGTTTGAGTTCTCCTAGGCATTTGAATAAATTGATTTCTCCCAATAACGAAAATAAGAGTAATGGTAAAAACATCACTAAGATATAGAGATCATGAATAGAATAAGAAGCAGTAATTATCAAATAAAGTAATACAATCAAAATCTTATAAGTGGGATGAATGGCAGAAAGAATGGTTGTACGCTTAGAAAGTGCATCAATTTGATGCACTCTCTTAATGGCTTTCTGTATGTTTTTCATGATAATGATGAATGAGCATATAGAGTCCTATGACGATTAAGACTCCAACAATTCCTGCAAACATCCCACCTAAGATTGATTCATGTCCTGCAATATTATAGTCAGGTAATAATGCTGTGAGTTTCTGAACACGCGAAGACATAGAATAAATAGCCCCTTTATGTTGTAGTTCTGTAGAACCAGTTAACTGTAAAATAGACCATTCTAATCCATCAGGGAAAGCACTAGCGAATATTGATAAGATTCCAGCCACTGCGACAGAGAGACCACCAAATAGTGCAAGAAGCTTCTTTTTAGATGTTTTTGCCAGTTTAGTTGTATGCCCCTGCCAGATAAGTTCTGGACGTGCTTCATAAATAAATGATAGAACTAAGCCTGTAATAATACCTTCTACCGCACCTATCGCAAGATGAATAGGCTGCATCACACCAATGAATAAGTTCCATGGGAGTGCTGTAATACCTGATAATTCTGTTTCTACAACTACTGAGAAGGCACCTAATTGTAAAGAGATGATAGAACCTAAGATAGAGGCAATCATCAAATTTTTCTTAGATAATTTTTTACTGATTATTGGCTTAAATATCAACATCGAAGAGATAAAGCATCCATAAAATGCCATATTCCATATATTACATCCTAGGGCAAGTAACCCACCATCCGCAAAAAGCAGACATTGTATTGCCAGTATACCTACCATCGTTAAGAAACCTGCATAAGGGCCAAGTAACGCTGTTAACATCAGTCCTCCTGTCAAGTGTCCTGAAGAACCTGTTCCTGGGATAGTGAAATTGATCATCTGGGTTGCAAAGACAAAGGCACCCATAACCCCCATCATTGGGAGTTTCTGTGGATCATTTTCTTCTTCTAGTTTTTTAATTGAATAAATAGTCATTGCACCTGATGCCAGATACATCGTTGTCGCAACAGCAGGTGAGACTAGGGCGTCAGCCATATGCATATTATTTTTCCTCCAGTTTAATATCTTGACTACCACTTCTAAATCCTTCTAGATCAAGTGTTACATAGTCATATCCTAATTCTTTAATAAATAAGACAATCTCTTGACGTTTATCCATACATTTCATAAAAGCATCCTGGTCAATTTCTAAACGTACTAAGTCATTATGTATTCTTGCACGTACATTATAAAAACCACATGCATGAAGATAATCTTCAATCTTTTCTACTTTACGCATTGCCTCATAATTAAGTAATGTATGATAAGGAAATCTTGTCGCAAGACAAGGTGAAGATGGCTTATTAGCCACTTTTAAATCGTAAGTACCAGCCAATTCTCTAATTTCTTTTTTAGTCATATTAGCCTCTAAGAGTGGACTATGTAATTCTAATTCTTGAATTGCTTTGATACCAGGACGATATTGTTTTAAATCATCGGCGTTTGTACCTTCAAGAATAGTAGAAACACCTAAACTATGTGCAAGTTCCTTCACTTTAGTAAACATATACTTCTTACATAAATAACAACGATCTACAGGATTATTCTCTATTCCTGCACCTTCTAATTCATCTACATGAATCACTTTATGAATAGCCCCTAATTCTTCAGCTATTTGCTTGGCTTCATCCGCCTCCATCACAGGATGAAGCGCTGTTTGAATAGTAACAGCATAGACATGCGTATGATATCTCTTTGATGCTTCAACTGCCATTTTTAATAAGAGTGTACTGTCTACGCCACCAGAAAAAGCAATCATAACATCTTCATGTAGATACTGATCAATGATGGCGACTAAATTCATAATAACTCCTTTCCAGCAACTGATAAACATCAATAATAGATAAATTATGTTTTTCACTTAATAACTTCGCACTTTCATATTCAGGATACGCTCTTATATTTCCTTCTATATTAACTACCTTAAATATAGCATCACCAAGAGGAGTAGAAATTGTTTCAAAAGTTCTTTGAAGAACTGTACGTTCCATGTAAGTACGTCTAATACCGATGGTGCTTGTTTCTTTAAAGATGATTGTTTCTAATTCTTTTCTTTTTTCTTCATCACATAATACATTGAGTAAGTAAGCAGGTCTGTTCTTTTTCATCATTACGGGAATATAATGAACATCTTTAGCACCATGAGACATTAACAACTCCATCACATGACCTAATACTTCTCCTGTACTATCATCAATATTTGTTTCTAGCTTACATACCTTATTGGTGCCTGGGATCTGTTTCAATCAACATTGCACGAAGTAAGCTTGGTCTTTCATAAGCACGCTTACCTGCCCCTATCCCTGTCTTTTTAATTGTGAAGGTAGAAGGAAGTGTATGAGATGTCACAATAGACGCAGCAATGGCAGCACCTGTAGGAGTCACTAATTCACCTTTGATAGTATCAATATGAATAGGTAAATGATGACTCGATACAATATTATTCACTGCAGGAACTGGGATAGGAAGTGTTCCATGAGCACAATGTACAGTTCCTGTTCCTTCATAAATAACCGGGATATAGACTTCATCAATACCTAAATCATCAAAGCATACGGCTGCAGAAATAATATCTACAATAGAATCCACAGCACCTACTTCATGAAAATGGACTTCTTCAATAGTTGTACCATGGGCTTTGGCTTCTGCTTCACCTAAAATAGTGAAGATCTTTTTAGCCAATTCTTTAGCATGATCTGTCATTTGTGCATGATCAATGATATGTAAAATATCATGCAAGTGACGATGTTCATGATGATGGTGTTCATGATGTGTATGTTCACCATATAAGTAGTTCATATCGTGATCATGATTATCATGATCCAAAATAACATTAAAATCACAGACATCAAGTCCTGATTTATTGACTCTTGTGATTTCAGTTTTAAAACCTGTAAGAGGTAATGATGAAAGTACTTCTTCTAATACTTCTTTTGAAGCCCCTAGATCAAGTAAGCTTGCGACAAACATATCTCCACTTATTCCAGAATAACATTCTAAATATAATTGATTCATTTTGATTCTCCCGTTCTATTAATCTGAGTTGCGATATAACCTGCACCATAGCCATTATCAATATTCACTACCGCAATACCATTGGCACAAGAATTAATCATTGTAAGTAAAGCACTGACACCATGAAAGCTGGCTCCATAACCCACTGATGTAGGTACTGCAATAACAGGACAATCTACTAGGCCGCCAATAACACTTGCAAGAGCTCCTTCCATTCCTGCCACCGCAATAATACATCGTGCTGATTGTAGGATATCTAATTTAGATAATAAGCGATGAATACCACTCACACCTACATCATACAAACGTTCTACATGACTGCCAAAGAATTCAGCTGTCTGTGCTGCTTCTTCAGCCACATTAAGATCTGCTGTACCAGCACTACATACAACAATCTTCCCTTTATGTTCCTTTTCTTTTTCTATCTTAATAATATGTGATAATGGATCATATTCTAGTTCAGGAAATTCATTCTTTAAGAGTTCATATTGATGTACTGAGGCTCTAGTCCCAAAAACTTCTCCCTGCACCTCATAAAGTCTTCTCACAATACCAACTAAGTGATCATCTGCTTTTCCCTGGCAATAAATCACTTCCTGAAAACCTGAACGTATTTCTCTATTTGTATCTAATTTCGCATAGCCTAATTCCTCAAAAGCGGATTTCTTAAAGAACTGTTCAGCTTCTTCTACAGATAGTTCTCCTGTTTTTACTTTTTCTAGTATTTCTTTTGTTTCCATACAATCACCACCTTTATTAGGGTAACATTAAACCCTAGTTTAGTGTCAAATGTTTTGTATATTCATTATACAATGATAAAAAAATAGTTCACAAGAAAACTTGTAAACTATCACTTTTCTAATAATTATTTTAAGAATGAATGATCTACTTCTCTCTATCACATATAATCATTTTCACAATACCAGGTACTGCCGCATATAATACTCCAGCCACTGGCCATATAATCCATGTGAACTCCCAGTTATTTGTCCAGAAACTCCATCCAAGATATATCGCGACTACCAAACGCCAATAAGCACCCAAAAAAGCATCTGTCTTCTTTTTCAAATGTTTCTCTTCCTTTGTATATTCTCCTTCCTGCAATAAAGTATCATAGCTAGACTTGATCATATCTGCACGAATAAGAATATTGACACCAATAGAAACAATAATAAGTAATAGACCCACAGATATACCACTTATATAATCTTCTACTTCCATTACACTTGCCATTATAGTAGGAATGACAGAAAGAATACAAAGTACTACTCCTATCGCAATATTCCTTGTGAATGTTGATTCATATTGTTCTCTTCTTTCACGTACCATTCCTGATACACCATATTCTGTTTCAAAGCTTTCTTTTTCTAGATGCTGCATATGCGACTCATGTAATCCATAATTCACAAACAGATAAACAGCTATTGCGACTAGTATAAGAAGAAATACTAAACCAAAACCTACAATTGTATGATCTTCTGTCATTTTACCTAATACTATAAGAGGTACAGGGCTTAATATGCATAAACTCGTCGCATTTGCGACTATTCTTGAACCTCTACTCTTCATATCAAGATATTGATTGGCTTCTTCCATACTTACCTTGATTGTTTTTGTTTCAACATATTCATTCAGTCGTTCTTCTTCTATTTCATCCTTTAGTAAATAATCAGTAGTCACACCAAATAGTTCAGACATCAGAAGTATTCTTTGTAGGTCTGGTATAGATCCTGAACTCTCCCATTTAGAAACAGCTTGTCTAGAGATACCTAACTTATTAGCGAGTTCTTCCTGTGACCAGCCATTCTTTTTTCTTTCTTCTATAATCTTATCAGCAAGAATCATCTTCATCTCCTCCTTACATACCAAATATACCAATTATGGTAATTTCCTTCTACCAATTCAGGTTGTAAATATGTCAACTGGTGGTTGCAGGAGGTGATTTTTCTAAACAAGTCTGATTATATAAAAAAAACGCATGGTGTGAATGCGTTTTATAGTCATCTATATTCTTATTGCTTTTTCTCCAAATCATCGAATACTTTTTTTGCATCAACTGCTTCTGCACCATCCAACAGTTCTTGTTCAGATTCAAAGATTGCTTTGTCTATACGATTTATTCTAGCAAACTCATCATATAATTCACTGCTCATCACAACCAGGTCACTATAGCCATTTTTTGTAATGAAAATAGGTTCATGATGTTTGTGTGCAATATTAGAGATATCATTTGTATTTCTTAACTCCTTAATAGGTAGAATTAGTGGCATAATACTTCACTCCTTTCATCGACATAATTATAGCATAATTATGTTGATGTGATAGAAATATTCTGGTAAATATAAAAGACAACCTATTAGGCTGTCTTTACGGTAAGGAATCTTTCAATCATCCTATTAATTTTGGGATTTAATTAAAGATTCATATACAGTTCCTTTACTGTCTTCTAAGGCTTTATTCTTATATTCCTTGCTTTTTGATTCATTACCCATATTCTTGTAGATAACTGATAATAAGAATTCAAGATAGGGAGTATCTTCATTGTTTTTAGTATATTCTACATCTTCTAGATCAGATTTTAATTCATCATAATACTTAATTCCACCACTAATCAAAGTATCATTAACCATATCCATCTGTCTATATAGGGCATGATCATTTGTAGTGCTAACCATTTCCAACAAACGATCAATCATAGATGCATTCTTCTTATCTATATATATATAGAATACTGATTTTACAAGAGCAGACTTCTGCTTAGAATTCATAGGAACATGATCCATTATATTGTTTACTTGATTATCTATTTGTTTGTCATCATTTACTTTTAGATAAGCATTTAAAAGTAAATATTCCCTATTAAATAGAGGAATACATATCTTAGCTAGTTGAGTTGCCATTAAGTCTTTTATTGCCTTAATATCATTGTTTTGGAGTAATGTTAGATAATTTTTTAGGAGTTTCTTTCTGATGATTACTGGAATAGTACCAATAATAGCAATCACTATAGCGACAATTAACATAGCATTCATACTTTTATGCCCCTTTCTCAATCAACTTTATAATATCATTTAATTCATTAATAATTATATCTGCCTGACTCTGATCTAAGCCAAACTTATCATCTTTTAAAGCCAACACCTTAATACCAGCTCTATTTGCAGCTAATATTCCTTTAGATGAATCCTCAATAATAATAGCTTCATCTTTATTCACATTCAATTCTTTGATTGTATATAAATATATTTCTGGATTTGGTTTACTTTCTTTGAATTGTTCACCACTTACTATAAGTGAGAAATACTTTCTTAAACCAGCCTGATCCAATGCATTATTAATAGTATATAACCTAGAAGAGGACGCTAACGCTATTTTATAATGTTTACTTAAGTGTTCTAAAACGGAATAGATCTGAGGTCTAACTACCGCTTTATAATCACGATCTAATGAACGAAAATATTCTTGAAGCATATTTTTAAATGTCATGAAATCAGTTTTTCCATTCCACATTGTGTATGCATGTTCATAATATAGTTTACTATCAATACCAATGAGAGGAATACAATCACTTACTTGTATTTCTATATCATGCTGTTTAAAAAATCTTATCAAATCATTTATATACATGGTTTCACTATCAAAGATCACACCATCCATATCAAAAATAACAGTTTTAATCATAATTATAAACACGAGCAGGCATTATATAATGCCTTGCTCGTTTTCTCTTTTTAGTATTCTAAGCACTTATAGTATCTTCTGATGTCTAATGGATGACGTCTGTTGTGTTCTAGATGAACATTAAGTCTCATGAATGCTGATCTCATTACGATTGGAGATAAGATACCTCTGAATTCATCTCTGATACCAGGTAATTCAAAGTTCTTAGTATCGATAGTTGTAACATTTGCACAAATTTTACCAACAAAGTTTTCAACACGATCCATTTCTGGTCTAGTCTTATCTTCACCCTTGATTAATAATACTGTAGTATCTCTTTCGATAACTTCTAATAAACCATGGAAGAAGTTAGCTGCTGAGATAGGACGAGTGCGCATCCACTGCATTTCTTCCATAATACACATACCATAACAATTAGCCCAGTCTTCAAGGTTACCTGAAGCTACTAAGTATGTAAGTGGTGAATCACAGTATTTATCTGCATATTCTTTCATCTGAGCATCTGCATCTTTATATACCTGAACGATATCTTTTGGTAAGTTCTGCATATCAGATACTAATTCATCATACTTATCGAACTGTCCAGCATTCTTCATGAATCTTAAGACAACTGTATACCACCAGTAATATTCTCCACCTACTGTTGTGACTAATTCATCAACTTTGTTTGCAATTGGAGAATCAACTACTTCTACATAACCAATAACTCTAGCACCTACTTCATGTGCCTTATCAATAGCCTGTTCTACTTCTACTGTATGACCAGATAATGAAGCAACAACTACTACTGAATCCTTTGTAAAGTTTGCATCACCTTCATATAAGAAGTCTGTAGCATTAGTTAAATATAAAGGTAAAGAGCATCCTAACTGTCTAGCTGTATGGAAAATCTGTCCTGCATATAATAATGTTCCACCAATACCAACTAAAAAGATATTCTTGTATCCATCTTCACAAATCTTATCTACTACCTTTTCTACCTGAGGGATCATATTAACCCCATTTAAATGATCTGTATAAACTTTCTTTTCATCAAAATTAAACATAAAATTTTCTCCTTTTTTATTTATAAATATTTTTTTTAAGCTGCTAAGATTCCAAATTGTGCACAGATAATACCAAAGATAGCTGTACCAATAATCATAAGAATGACATTTGTCTTTTTTTGCAACAACTTATAATAGATTCCAGTTGCTGCTAATGGTAACAATCCTGGCATAATACCATCTAATACACTTTGAATCTGTGTAGCTGACTTACCACTACCGATTTTCAATGCTGTTTTAGCTACAACAAGTTCGTTTGTCATACCACCAATGACCATAACCCCTAGAATTGCAGCTGCTAACATGAATTTTTCCATCAAGCCAGAAGCCTGAACTTTTTCTAAATAGTTTGCTCCTAATTCATATCCTTTAATTGCACATACATAACGTAAGATGAAAGTAGGAACATTGAAAATTAAGAAGAATAGGATTGGTCCAAGAATATTACCCTTAATAGCAAGAGATGTACCAATACCTACTGCTAATACACGAAGTGTTCCTAAGATAAGTGAATCACCAATACCACTTAAAGGACCCATTAACGCAGCTTTTACTGCATTGATAGATGATGCATCAAAATCATCATTTGCTCTATTCATTTCTTCCATAGCTAGTGTGATACCACCAATGAAAGGTGTGACATGGGCTGTACAGTTAAAGAATTCCAAGTTTCTATGTAATGCTTGTTTTAATCCTTCAGGATCATCTTTATAAATCTTTTTAAGAGCTGGACCTATCATGAATTCAAATCCCATATGCATCTGTCTTTCATAGTGCCATGAGAATTCCATTGGTAATGATCTCCAGAACATTCTAACTAAATCTTTTTTTGTAATAACACCACCATTTTCAGCATTGATTGGTGTATCTACTTTAGAAGTCATCGTCATCATCCTCCTCTACTACATCTGTTGCTAACTGTGTTTTTTTAGCTGTGAAATCAATTGTTGTAAAAATAATAATAAGACCTAAGAGTGCGATACCAACTACTGGTAATTTGAAATATGCTGATAATACAAATCCTAAGAAGAAGAATGGTACGACCTTCTTATTCATGATCATCTGAGCTAACATAGCAAACCCGATACCTGGTAACAAACCTGTTGCGACAGTTAATCCGTTAGTAATAACAGCTGGAATAGCTTCTACAAATTTCTTCATTGCATCTGATCCAACTGAGAATCCAAGGAATACCATTAAAAATAGTACTGTACATGTTAAGAACCCTGTAGCCATATGAATGACACTTACCATGTGTACATTACCTTTTTCAGCATAGTTATCAGCAACTTTACCAAGCAATGGTCTAACTAATGAGAAGAAGATATTATCAATTGCTACTGCAAGTAAAGCAATTGGGAACGCCATTGTAAATGCAACTGCAGGTCCCTTACCTGTAACAATCGCAAATGCTGTTCCTAATACACCACCAACAATAACGTTTGGTGGAATAAATGCACCAACTGAATAAGAACCTAAGAATGCAAGTTCAAGTGTTGCACCAATCTTAATTCCTGCATCAAGATCACCTAACACTAGACCTACTAGCGGGCCCAAAATAATAGGTCTCTGTAACTGGTTAGTACCTGTAGCCAAATCACATTTCCCTAAGAATGCGATACAGCCAAGTAAAAACGCCTTCAACATCATAATCTTTTTCCTCCTTTATAGAACGTTTTTAGCTAACATCTTTTTATCTGCTGGAACCATTCGAATTTCAACTTCGTCCCCTCTTTCGATTAGTTCCTTTACTAATGAAATTTCTTCATCAGTCAGATTCACTGCTTTAGAAATATTCTTTGTTTCATTTGTAGCCTTTGTTCCGCCAAGTGTTACAGAATGAATATCTGCTTTTGTCATCAATTCGTAAGCATCTTTTACGCTCTCAACAATAACAAATAACTTGTATTTATCTGTTACTCCTGAATTTAATGCTTTGATTGAATCTTCAATATTCTTAATAACTAATTTTGTTCCTGCTGGCTTTGCCATTTTAATAGCTGTTTTTCTAAGATTATCTTTAGTAACTGCTGTATTTGCAATCAAGATACAATCAGCTCCTAATGCACTTGTCCAAGAAAATGCTACCTGACCATGCAATAAACGATGATCAACTCTTAACCCTACTAACATAAATCCACCTTCCTTTTTTTTAGAAATCTTCGTCTTCTGTATTAACGGCGACATTATCTTTATTTTTTAATTGAATTCCTTCTTTTCCTTCTTTTAAGGCATTATCAATATCAATACATCCGCTACTGTTTTTAATAACTAATTCTAAAACTATATTCATGTTCATTCCTGAAATAATTTCTACATTACCCATATCCAGCAACTGAATCATAGCGTTATAAACGCTACCTCCTTTGATATCACATAAAATTATGAATTCTTCTGAAGAAGTACTGATTCTTTCTTTTAATTCAGTTACATATTCGTTAGGATTGCGTCCTGGTAATAAACTATATGTTTCTACGTCAGCAGCTAATTCTCCAACAATCATTTTTACTGAATCAAGCATTCCTGCAGATAATCCTCCATGTGATGCAAGTATGATTTTTGCCATGATTTACACTCCTTTCCACTCATCTTAGTTCAAGCAAGCTTTGTGCCAGTTTATAGATTCTTACGCTCAATCTGTACAACTAGCTTCCACTTATACTCAAGCAAGCTTTGTACCAGTTTATAGATCTTTGCACTTGATCTGTACAACTAACTTCCACTTATACTCAAGCAAGCTTCGTGCCAGTTT